>NZ_JAVKEA010000001.1:0-46167 GCF_040221695.1 Coleofasciculus sp. E2-BRE-01
AAAGAAGAGTATGTTAATAAAATTGAAACTGAAATGCCCAATATTCATCTTGAATATTTACCCGAGTATAGTCCAGATTATAACTTAATTGAATTAGTCTGGCATTCAGCAAAAGAATATATTGCTAATCGGCTTTTTGAACCCATTGAAGAGTTAGAATCTTTGTTGCATCAACTTTTAAATGAAGACAAGCTAGTTATTAACTGGGGGCGCAAACTGAAAAATAAGGGTAATGCTCTTATCACAGTTTAAATGCATGACAGCTTACTGTGGAATTGGCTAATGGATGAAGAGACGCAATCCGATGAACGCCAACGCCGCAAATCCTGGCTCACGTTCTTAATTCTGTCTGGTATGGCATTAGCGATATCCTTCAGCCAACCCTCACCCCCGGTTGATTGCCAAACACCTGTCACCCTCCAGTCTCCCCAATCAACCCTATAGACAGATGCCAGGGAACCTCTCTACACTAATCCTTACCCGTAAGACCAATGACAAATGACAAAGGACAGCGATACAATCATGTATCTCGACTGTCGCTAACCCATTTAAGACGAATGCCAGTGACTTTAGAAGTTTGTAGCGCTTTAGCGCTTCTGGCACGCTTCGTGCCTACTACGAACCCAGCTTAAGTCAGTGACATTCCATTTAAGACAAAGGACATCGCTTGCTTCTCGCTATAACGAATGACAAATGACAAATGACAATTCTCGCCGTTAACGTTACTCCCACCTACTGACTCATCCCGTTTTCTGCTTATGCAACTGTACACATCCCGGCGTCGAACCAAGATTGTAGCCACGATTGGTCCTGCTACCAGTCATCCAGAGATACTCAGAGACCTGATTAAAGCAGGTGCGACAACGTTACGGCTCAACTTTTCCCATGGCACTCATGATGACCATCAGCGTAGCATTCGCCTGATTCGCCAAATCGCCTTTGAACTCAATCAACCCGTAGGTATCCTGCAAGACTTACAAGGACCCAAAATTCGCCTAGGCAAATTTGAGAACGGTTCGATTACACTAAAACGAGGCGATCGCTTCATCTTAACCAGTGAACCCCTAATCGGCACTCAGGAAATCAGTTCTGTCACCTATCAACCCCTCGCTGATGAAGTCCCCGATGGTGCGACGATTCTCTTGGATGATGGCAGAGTGGAGATGCAGGTGGAAGAGATTAATCGAGAGAAACGCGCCTTACATTGTCGGGTAATTGTCGGCGGGACGCTCTCCAATAACAAAGGTGTTAACTTTCCAGGGGTCTACCTCTCCATTCGCGCCCTCACGGATAAAGACCGCCGGGATTTGATGTTTGGCTTAGACCAAGGAGTTGATTGGGTCGCCCTTAGCTTTGTTCGCAATCCTCAAGATGTGCTGGAGATCAAAGAACTGATTACCAGCGCCGGAAAAGATGTCCCCGTTATTGTCAAAATTGAAAAGCACGAAGCCATAGAACAAATGGATGCTATCCTCTCCCTCGCCGATGGAGTGATGGTGGCGAGGGGTGACTTAGGGGTAGAATTACCCGCTGAGGATGTACCTATCTTACAAAAGCGGCTGATTACCACCGCCAATCGTCTGGGAATTCCGGTAATTACCGCCACCCAGATGCTGGATAGCATGGTCAACTCTCCACGGGCTACCCGTGCAGAGATTTCCGATGTAGCGAATGCCATTTTAGATGGGACTGACGCCGTAATGCTGTCCAATGAAACCGCCGTGGGAAACTATCCCGTAGAAGCGGTATCCACGATGGCAAAAATTGCCACTCGTATCGAACAAGAGGAAATTGTGCGGAACATGGAAGATACTCGCCGCTCAATTCCCAACGCGATATCCCAGGCGGTGGGTCAAATTGCCGAACAGTTACAAGCCTGTGCGATTATGACCCTAACCAAAACAGGGTCTACGGCTCGAAATGTCTCCAAGTTTCGCCCCTCGACTCCAATTCTGGCGGTGACACCCCATGTCGATGTAGCCCGACAACTGCAACTGGTTTGGGGAATTCGCCCCTTATTGGTGTTGGATTTACCGTCAACGGGTCAGACATTCCAAGCCGCGATTAATGTCGCCCAGGAAAAACAGCTTGTCGCCGAGGGTGATTTGGTGGTGATGACGGCTGGGACATTGCAAGGGGTTCCGGGTTCCACGGATTTAATTAAAGTGGAAGTGGTCACGGCTGTCCTGGGTCAAGGTATTGGTATTGGTAAAGGATCAGTGAGTGGTTTAGCGCGGGTGGCGTATAGTGCGGCAGAGGTGAATAACTTTAATCCGGGCGAAATCTTGGTGGTTCCGTCAACCAGTGCGGATTTTGTTGATACCATGCGTAAAGCATCAGGGGTAGTGACGGAGGAAGATAGTTTAACCAGTCACGCAGCGGTGATTGGAATGCGCTTGGGGGTTCCGGTGATTGTCGGCGTGAAAAATGCGACTCAGCGGATTCGAGATGGGGCGATTATCACCCTGGATACCCAGCGCGGTTTAGTTTATTCCGGGGCGATGGCGGCGAGTCCAGCTAGCAGTGGGGCGGTCATGGTGTGATTGCTGTAGGGGCGGGTTTAGGGACTTGCGTTTCGCGATTGATGATCACCTTTGTACAAAACCCGCCCTGACCCATTGAATTAACACACCTTCGAGTTAACATCGGTGGGTTACGGCGAATAGTTCATTGAAGGGCTATCGCTGCTGTGAAAATACCGCCTAACCCACCCTACCCTTGCACGTCTATTCCAGGCTATCGCTGGGTTTGATAAACTTGTACAGGTCGATCAATCCCTTTGAAGCGATACTCGTCCATTAATTTCAAGCCTTGCTTGTGCGTCAGTAAGGCATAGGTATCTTCACTGATCACACATTCCCCAGGTGGGCAAATCGCTTCCATTCGCGCCGCCAGGTTAATGGTTGCGCCTAAGGCGGTATATTCTACCCGTTGAGAACTGCCCACATCTCCCACTACGGCTTTGCCACTATTCACGGCAATCCGTAATTGTAAGGGTTCCGGTAATACCTCATCGGCATTCAGTCTATCTAAACGATTCAGCATTCCCTTCGCAGTCGCCAAGGCGCGGTCAGCATGATCCGGTTGAGATTCGGGAGCGCCAAAAAATGCCATAATGCAATCGCCAATATATTTATCGAGGGTGCCATTAAAGGCAAAGAGTTCTTGCAGCATCTCCTCAAATAAACTATTGAGCAATTGAGCAATCTGGACTGGACTTAAGCGTTCTGAGAGCGCTGTAAAGCCGACAATATCGGCAAATAGGATACTGATTTCGCTTTCAGCGGCGGGTAAACGACCATCGGGTAATGTGCGATAGGCAATCAGTTGCTGAACCACGGCGGGGGAGTGATAGCGTTCTAGCCGTTGGCGAATCATTTCTTCGCTGGTGAGTTTCTGGGTTAAGAGCCAGCGTTGTACACTCGATGCCACGAGGTTGGCTAAAGTGGAAAAAAAGCTGAGGTCTTCTTCGCCTTCTTGCGTCCAATGGGTTGACGAGTGATGGGCATCGGCATATAATACCCCAACTACTTTATTTTCATCCCAAAGGGGAACCGCGATCGCACTGCGAATTCCTTTGTACAGGATACTGACTTCTCCCTCAAAGCGTTGGTCGGCTTGAGCATCGGCGGTTTGAATCGCGACTTTTTCGGTAAAGACTTTTTGACAGATACTCCGACTAATCCAATGGCTGGACTCGGCTAAACTTTGCTGCTGATTGATGTTTCTGGATGCCGCATTGAGTAATTCGAGTTGCCTTGTACCCGTTACATCCACTAATAAAGCAATCCGTTCGATGCTTTCAAGATAGCGAAAGACCACATCCTTGACCCGTGAGAAAATGGCTTCGATGGATTCAGCCCCACTTAAACCCTTGGCTATCTCAACCAAGTCCTTAAGCCGAGCAATGGTTGTTTCCTTGACGCTCAGTTCATCCCCTTTATCTTTCGCTTGTATCCATTGCTGTTGCAATTCTTTAACACTGCGAAGGATAGTGGCTTCTGCGGGTATCTGTTCGACTGGTGGGACGGTGTTGCTTCGTCGAGACGGAGCCGCTAAAACAACCACAAGGCTAACATCCCCTAACCAAATCACATCCCCGTTTTTCACCAGTTGCGGCGAGGTAATCTGACGTTCGTTCAGTAGCGTCCCGTTTTTGCTCCCCATATCCTTAATCATCCAGTTGTCGGTTGCCGTTTTCAACAGGCGGGCATGATATCGGGATACTCCCTCGTAGGGTAAGGTTAGGTCACACTCCGGTAAGCGACCAATAGTAAATACATCCTGATTGACTGTCACCGTTTTTTCGGTTTTTCCTTGGTGCAGGCGCAGTTTGAGTTCAGCCATACTTAAGATACGTCCTGGAAGCGAATATGGGGCGAAAAACGTTTTTCGATAATCCTAATCCCGTAGATTAATCTTAGTGCATTGATTTAGGAACACCCCCCCTTCGGATCGAATGAGATAAAACCCCCACGATCCGGATCTCACAGCTTCTGCGGTGAAAAACTGATTCAGCTAAACGTTTACGCCCGGGCAGCGATCAATATTATAATGATAGGCGCATTACTAGACCAAGGTTAGACGGTAACGGTTGCTCCGGTGAATCGTTCGCGATCGCCAGTCAGTTCCTCATCTCACCCGAATCCGATTACTCACTCGCTTTGCACCTTATCCATACTAATCGGTGTCGGTGTGTTTACTCTAGGCGCGATCGCGATTTCAAGGATTAACCTCGCCAATGACGCCACAAAACACCGTAGAACTCACCCAGAATCAACTTCAACCTGAACCTACAACCCATCCACCTGAACCTGAACCCGCCCAGAGTTACGTCATTGTTACCACACCCACTAATTTACGCTCGTTATCTGGACGCCAGAAAACGGGAACTGTTTTGCAAAAAGATACTCAATTAACGGTAACGGGAAACGAAGAAAACGGTTGGATCGAAATTAGTGAACCAGAGCCAGGTGGGATCGGGAAGGGTCGAACCAAAAATACTTGCCCTGCCAATTAAGATGTTGTTAGGGTTAATTTACTTATATTATTATTTCTCTGGAGAATTTGTTTGGGTAATAAACGCTCCATAATAACTGCTGAAGCGCCAGAATTGTATTAGAGGAGTCATTATGAATTTATTAATGTTTTCTAAAATATAATGTTGAATTGCTTCAAGTCTTAAAGAACTCGTAGCAGTCATGTCAATCGGTGTGAATACTTTCATGATTGAGTCTCCGAGATTTTCCGAAGAGAGCCGACAAGATTTTTGCATCCCTGGCAGGTTGTTGCTCTGGACGTGCCAGACGGGAGTAATCAGGGATAGAGCGCATGATCAAAACCCCCTTTATTGTATTTTAGGTTAAATTCGTTACTTTTTTTCCTCAATCCATGGGTTATGTGCCACGCGATCGCATGGCTCTTAGCCAGTCTCCATGATTCGTCCAAGCAGATGCAGGCGGAAAAGCTTATCCAATAAGGGTTTTCACGGACTTCAAGCGGCTGGGTGGTTATATCCAGTTCGATAAGCACCCTGGACAATATCTGTCCGATGTACTAAGAAATGTTAAGCCGTGTCAAATTCTTACGGTTCCCTGTGACACACCGAGCGTGTTACCGAGCGTGTTACTGAGCGTGTTGCCGAGCGAAGTCCAGGCAAGCCGAAGTAAGTCTAGGTGAGCGTTCGACTGAACTTCGACAGGCTCAGTTGCCGCGCTCACGCCGAAGTCCGAGGTGTTCCCTCTTCCCTGGTACTCAGGATCGCAATTGCATGAAGAACAGGAGGTCAATTAAGTCTTCGTTCTGATTTTTTCCGTAAAATGGCGGATGCCACTTGAGTCAAAAAAGGATAGGTTTATTATTTAATGGTTGAAATATCAGTAATTTCCCGTAGATAGATAAATGCACTTAAGTATGGGTATCAATAGGTATTGTGGAAAATACCTAAATCTTTATCCTGGCTTTATGGGAATTTAAGAAAACCTGTTAGATAATGGTCTATAAGTCGAGGCGGATCTTGCATTGTGTTTAAATTTACGATTGTCATCACCACCTACAACCGCTTGTCTCTGCTGAAACGAGCCGTTGAATCAGCATTGGCACAAACGTTACCCTGTGAAGTGATTGTTGCTGACGATGGTTCCTCAGATGGTACAGAGGCATACATCCATAGTTTAGGCGATCGCGTGGTTTATCACCGCAATCCAGTTAACGTGGGGCATTGTGCCACAATGAACGCCGCCGTTAAGCTAGCGCAAGGGGATTGGATTAAACCCATTGACGATGATGACTATCTTGCCTCTAATTGTATTGAGGAATTAACTAAGGCGATCGCCAGATATCCTCAAGCGGTTCTCTGTTCAACTCAGGCGATACAAGTCAACGAGAATGGTAGAGAAGTATCACGTACCCAACCAATTAACAATGCTCCGATTAACTATGTGCCTCAGTCTGAGATCCATTATCGGATGCTTTTAGAGCAACTGCCCTTTGGGACACCTGTACAAGTTGCCTTTCGCAAAGATGCCTTTGTCAAATCAGGAGGTTGGGATTCCAGCTTTGAAGTGAACTACGATGATATTGACTCATGGGTGAAAATTGCCCAATATGGAGATGCCATCTTAGTAAATCAGCATTTAGCCTACCGGACGTTATGGCATCAAGGGAATCATCTCAAGTTTTCCCTGCAACAGCGCCTACAAAAGCATATCTCGATTAAAGAAAAAATTTATAAATTTGTCCATCCCAAGTATCGTGATTCTCTACCCTCGTTGCAAGATATTCAGGATTTTTTAAGCTTGTACTGGAGTTTAGTCGGCTTCAAGCAAGGGAAATTTGATCAGGCATTTCCCCTCTTATTCCCCGCTCTGTTTTCTGGGAAAGGTTGGCAACTCTTAACTCAAGTTATTTACGCTCGCAAAGTTTATCACACGTTCCAGCCAGATTGCCAAGAACCAAAACCCAAGCAGATGCCTTTATTATCTGAAATATAGAGACGTTGCAGCCAACGTCTCTACATGATTACTTGCTCTCCTTTTTGGTTTTCGAGTTTGCCTGAGATTTCTTGAATTGCTTATGAGCGAACCAACCGAGTCCCAACAATCCAAAAGCGGCAGACGAACCCGGTTCAGGAACCGACTGGGGTTCTGAATCTAGGGCTTCTAGTGCATCGTCGGCGAGTTGTGCATGGGCGACTGTGGTTGGGTGAATACCATCCCAGAACAAATACTCATCTGGGTTGTCACAGACTTCAAACTCTTGTGTTCCATCTAATTTACCGTCATCCTTGAGGGGATGAATGCAAGAGTCGGTGACATTCGTAAAGCCAAATTCTTCGGGATTGGCAATGGTTTGATTCAGGAGCGAAAAAGCATCAAGCTGTGCAATATTGATGTTATCCAATTGGCTCAAGTTAGCCAGACTTGTGTCTAATAGAGTGTTATGGGTTTGAGATAATGTGGTCAGGCTCATGGATATATCATCACCCATGCTAAGTGCGCGAGGGGTTTTACCCAAATTTGGCAAATTGGGGACGAGGAAATTACGCGCTCCTAAATCATAAAGTGTTTGTACCGCTTCGGCTAAATTCCCGACTGTTTCCATCGGGTCAGGGTCAGATACAAGCTGGTAATCGTTAGGACCTCCCCATACAATATAGAGTGCATCCTCATCAGCTTGTTGACCTGCTACGGCTAGATCATCTTCAAACCACTCAACTTGAGTTAACATTCCCGGTATCAGTTCACCCAACTCACCAACCCCTTGAGTTCCAGTTTGAGCCCCACCGAAGGCGAAGTTCACGCTGTTGGTAGCCGTCGCACCATTAAAGAAGGGGCTAACTTGAGGTTGACCGTCCTCAGAAAATGCGATCGGGGAAGGTATATTAGAACCTGGAAACAGCACGGATAATTCCGTAGAGGGGATCAGGTTTATTCCCAACTCCTCTGCCAAATAATCGCTCCAGACTAGACCATTAGAAAAACGTCCGTCCTCATCGTAGGGGGGAACAGGAGGTTCAATCGGTATTTCATTTTGTTCAGGTAGTAGGTTATTGGCGGCGGTTGTGGCATTGAATATGTTACCCGGATCAGAGAGACTATCGCCAAAGACATACATTTTGCTGAATGTAGCCGCTAAAGTCTCTGTGGGCAACATGAACGAAAAGACAGTGAATCCGAGGGCGATAATTGGTTTTTTCATGAGAGGTCTTGACCGTTGTTTCTAATTTGGACAATGAGAGTGTGGCATAGACTCCTTGGGAAACCCAGGGATTGTCTGTGCCTCAATTGGTTTGTATTCAGATGATTTTGATGAATCTTGATGCGGTTATAACCCACCCAGCCTACCCACCATGAGGTCTGGGATTGTTATAGTAGAGAGTGATATCTATACACGGTACAAGGATGATCAAGCTTAATCATCACCCTGTTGTAGTAAAAATCTTGTGTCTGTGACTCTGCACAAATTACTGAATATGAGTAAGAGTCTCAAGTCAGTTTTTAACTTTACTCCCTAAATGCAAATGTAGAGGCGATCATTTAGATAAATGCATAATTCTTTACTAACACACACCCTGCTTAATAAAAGTACACATTAATATTACATTAACTTACGAGAGTTGTAAAGACAACACCAACAACAAAACTTCGACAATTAACGTAAAGTCTTAAATCATAATAACAATTTCATTTTTAGTCAACCCCCGATGTGATGACTTTTAAATATCCAGACATAGCCACGCAAGCGATCTCCAGAATTTTATCGGAAAAGCGTTCCCCCTATAATCGAAATGCGGCACTCTTTGATGTACAAGAACCTATTACCAGTGCGTCGCCAGAGGTACGTCGGATTATAGAGAGAGTGTTACAAGCGGAAAAAGATAAACTTTATATGAAGACCCCCCGCCATATCAATGATGACATCTTGAGAATTGTCAAGGAAGAAGTTCAATGAAGCTGAGGTCAATCCGGCTGTGCAACTTTCGCCAGTTTTACGGGAAGACACCCGAAATAACTCTGGCAACTGGCGATCGCAATACAACGGTGATTCATGGTAACAATGGTGCTGGAAAGACGACGCTATTAAATGGCTTTACCTGGGTGCTGTACGAGAAATTCACGGCGGCGTTTGCGTCTCAAGAACAATTGGTGAACAAACGGGCAATTAGTGAAGCGGCTCTGAAAGAATCCGTAGAATGCTGGGTCGAAATTGGGTTTGAGCATCAGAATAAACGCTATCAGGCAAAGCGACTCTGCCGCGCTTACAAGACAGAAGCGGGCGTGGAACAGGGGAAAAGTGAATTATATCTACAAATTGCTGATGATGATGGTCGCTGGCTGCTACCGCAACAACTTCCAGAAGATATCATTGGGCGTATCTTACCTGCAAGCTTACATCAATACTTCTTCTTTGATGGGGAACGCATCGAGAAAATTGCCCGATCTGATAAAAAAGCCGATATTGCGGAAGCGACGAAGACGTTACTCGGTGTTGAGGTATTAAATCGCTCAATTAAACATCTCAAGGAAGCCAGAAAAAGCTTAGAATCTGAGTTATCGTTAATCGGCGATTCGGAAACCAAAAAACTGCTCAAAGAACAAAAGCAACTGGAACAAAAAAGTCACAATCTGGCAAATCGGCAAGTCGAAATTGAGCAGGAATTAGCCCACCACGATGAATTAAAGCAAACCTTGAGTAGTCGCTTATTAGAACTCGGTGGCGCTCAAGAGTTGCAACAGCTACGGGATGAACTGGAAGCGCAACAAACATTACATCGAGACCAGCTTAAACAGGCAAAAGATAACCTGAAACGTGCCCTATCTACCCGCAGTTATACGGTGTTACTCTCTCCGGTGATCGGCGAGTTTCAGTCCATTGTCGAAGACTTGCGATCGCGCGGCGAACTTCCGGTTGGCATTAAACAGCAATTTGTCCAAGATTTATTGCACAGTCAGCATTGTATTTGTGGCACTCAACTACAGGAAGGAACCCCAGCCTATCAACAGGTTGCCGCTTGGATGGATAAAGCCGGATTAGCCGATGTGGAAGAAACCGCGATTCGCTTAGGGGTACAGGTTAGTGAAATTGAACGGCAAATCCCCGATTTTTGGGCAGATGTGGATCAGCAACAGATAATTCTAGCTCAAGAACGAGCGGAGCTTTCTCGCATTGAAACTCAATTGGATGATATTAGAAAAAAGCTGCTCACGTTTCCAGATGAGGATATTAGCCAACTACAAAAGCGCCTAGATGAAATTGATGTCACCCTTCGCGATTTAACCTTAGAAAATGGAGCAAATCAGCAGCAAATTGAACAGTTAGCCACTGATATCCAAGCCATCGTCAAGCAAATTTCTAAACATCAAATGAATGAGGCAAAGCAAGCCTTGGCGCAACGGCGGATTGCGGCAACTCAGGACGCGGTTGAACGATTGATTGAAGTTAGAACCCGACTGGATAATCAGTTTCGCACGTCTTTAGAAAAGCGAGTTCAGGAGATTTTTACCGGGATTTCGTTTACCCCCTATCTCCCTAAAGTGAATCAGAACTATGAATTAACCTTAGTGGAAAAAACCTCTGGAAACGAAGAACTCGTGGCGGCGTCTACGGGAGAAAACCAAATTCTCAGCCTGTCATTTATTGGCGGAATTATTGATCGGGTGCGGGATTGGATTCAAGAACAGGCGATGATGGGACCTGATAGTAGTACCTTTCCTATTGTCATGGATTCACCCTTTGGCAGTTTGGATGAAATTTATCGCCGCCAAATTGCCCAAACCCTGCCCACGTTAGCTAATCAGTTAGTCGTGTTAGTCACTAAGACTCAATGGCGAGGAGAGGTGGCGCAAGAGATGGAACCCTATATTGGTCGAGAATACGTTCTGGTTTACAATTCACCGAAACCCGAGTGCGATCGCGATCGCATGGAACTTGGAGGCGTTGGCTATGATTTAGTCAAACCGAGTCCGAATGAGTTTGAATATACAGAAATTGTTGAAGTGGAGTATGTGTTTTAGGGTTATCGGTCTATGCTCTTTACCTGACTAGGGGTCTAACCCCTCATTGGCGCTATTCAACTCTTGCATCGCCAGTCCTGTCCCTGGCAATCCCCACGCTCCACGTTAGTAGCGTGGGGTTGTTGAAACAATCGCCCCCACACCATCAGCGATTAGTAATCGAAATCGCCCATACCAGCGCCAGCACCAGCACCTTCCTTGGGTTCAGGCTTGTCAACTACGATACATTCAGTAGTCAATACCATACCCGCGATTGAGGCGGCATTTTGCAGAGCGGAACGAGTCACCTTGGCGGGGTCAACGATACCAGCTTCAAACATATCAACAAACTCATTCGTCGCGGCGTTGTAGCCAACGTTGAAATCTTTCTCTTTCACCCGCTCAGCGATAACCGCACCATTTTGACCCGCATTCTCAGCAATCCGCTTTAGGGGTGCTGGAAGCGCACGGGACACAATCATCGCCCCAATCAAACCTTCACCGCTCAGGTTTTCATTTGCCCATGATTCCAGTGTCGGGGTGAGGTGAGCCAGAGTCGTACCACCACCGGGAACAATCCCTTCTTCTACCGCCGCTTTAGTCGCGTTAATCGCGTCTTCTAAGCGCAGCTTGCGGTCTTTCATTTCGGTTTCGGTAGCCGCCCCGACTTTGACCACAGCAACGCCACCGGACAACTTCGCCAAACGTTCTTGCAGTTTCTCTTGGTCGTAGGAGGAATCGGATTCTTCAATCTGACGACGGATTTGTTCACAACGAGCTTTAACGCCCGCTTCGTTGCCTTCCGCCACAATCGTGGTGTTGTCTTTGGTGATGGTAATGCGACGTGCCTTACCCAGCATCTCTAGCTTGGTGTTTTCCAGCTTCAGACCCGCGTCTTCGGTGATGAGTTGACCACCGGTCAATACGGCGATATCTTCCAGCATGGCTTTACGGCGATCGCCAAAACCCGGTGCTTTAACCGCAGCGACATTCAGCACACCGCGCAGGCGGTTGACCACCAGAGTCGCTAGGGCTTCTTTTTCAATGTCTTCAGCCAGAATCAGCAGAGGGCGACTGGAACGGGCAACTTGCTCGAGTACAGGTACTATGTCCTGAACCAGGGTGATTTTCTTGTCGGTGATCAGGATGAAGGGTTCTTCCAGAATCGCTTCCATCCGCTCCATGTCGGTAGCGAAGTAGGGCGAAATATAGCCCTTGTCAAAGCGCATCCCTTCGGTGATTTCTAATTCGGTGGTCATGGATTTCCCTTCTTCCAAGGAAATCACGCCTTCTTTGCCCACCTTATCCATAGCTTGGGCAATCATCTGACCGACTTCTTCGTCATTACCGGCAGAGATGGAACCAACTTGAGCAATGGCTTTAGAATCTTCAACAGGACGGGCATTTTCGGCAATCTTGTCCACCAAGAAAGCAATGGCTTTGTCAATCCCCCGCTTCAGGGCGATCGCATTCGCACCAGCCGCCACGTTCCGCAAGCCTTCTTTAACCATGGCATGAGCCAACACGGTAGCGGTTGTAGTACCGTCACCCGCTGCATCATTAGTCTTAGACGCAGCTTGACGAATCAGGGCGACACCCGTGTTTTCAACGTGGTCTTCTAATTCGATTTCTTTAGCAATGGTCACCCCGTCATTAACAATTTGAGGAGCGCCAAACTTTTTCTCCAGAACCACGTTGCGACCTTTTGGACCGAGAGTAACGGCAACGGATTCTGCCAGAATATCCATACCCTTTTCCAGGGCGCGACGAGCATTTTCGTTGTAAATGATGCGCTTAGCCATAGATTTCAGTGATGTTGAGTCTTAGAGTTGAATTGTGGATTGTTACTAGTTGTTATGAGTTCATCATTCAGGAGAGTTGCCAGAGAACTGGCTTGTATACTCCTGAACGTTTAGCGATCACGACTAGGAAACGACAGCGAGGATGTCTTTCTCTGAAAGCAGAACATACTCTTCGTTGCCTAGCTTGATATCAGTACCGGCATACTTGGAGTAGAGAACCTTGTCACCAATTTTGACTTCCAGTTCCGAGCGAGAGCCATCATCGTTGCGCTTGCCAGGACCGGTGGCGACAATTTCCCCAATTTGAGGCTTCTCTTTGGCGTTGTCAGGTAACAAAATGCCACCTGCCGTTTTTTCTTCAGCGGCACTGACCTTGACAAAAACGCGATCGCCTAATGGCTTGACTGTAGAAACACTCAGAGATACGGCTGCCATTGAATTCCCTCCTAATTAGCGTAGTTTAGTCTCACTTTGCACTTTCTGCTGTCGAGTGATTAGCACTCTCTGCTTCTGAGTGCTAATTTACTCAACTTAGGCATGAAACTGCAATCAATTTCCGGGTACGGGTTCCCGAACTAAAGGATGGGGGTTTGGGATTTGGGGTGTGGGGTGTGGGGTGTCGGGGTGTCGGGTGTCGGGTGTCGGGTGTCGTGTGTCGGGTGTCGGGGGAGCAGGGGGAGCAGGGGGAGAGAAAGTTATCTGTTTGAATGCAACTCCGTATAAGTACCTAGACATAAATTCTGTCCGCTGCACTCAGAAATGTTAACAAGCAGCAAATCCTTACTGTTCCCCGTTCCCTGTTCCCTGTTCCCTAGACGTGTAGTGAAACGCTACCCTACAGGATAGTGGGAATGTTTAGCGGGTAAGACGATGAAAGGGAATAGAGCCTCAGACAAAACACTGTTAGCCAAAAATGTAAATAGCCTCGGACTGAATCAAATTCAACGCCATGTTTTGCTATGCGCTGACCAGACTAAACCGAAGTGCTGCTCTAAACAAGCGGGTCTGGATTCCTGGGACTACTTAAAAACTCGTCTGAAACAGCTTAAGCTGGATCAACCCACTCAGGAGCGACCAAGCTGCATCTTCCGTACCAAAGCTAACTGTCTGCGCGTCTGTGCGAGTGGTCCAATTCTGGTGGTTTACCCGGATGGTGTTTGGTATCGTAACGCGACGCCAGAGGTGATCGAACGCATTATTCAAGAGCATCTCATTGGCAACAAGATTGTGGAAGACTATGCTTTTCTGGTTCATCCTCTCCCAGAAACCGATCAATCTCCTATTTCCGACGCAGCAGGAGTTAAAAAAGCCGACAGTCAATCCCAACCGCCGATAACTCCTGAAAAAGTTGCCAGTGTAGATCAACCGAAAAACCTTTGGAGCAAGATTGTCCAGCGCTTCTGGAAAGACTAGCGCAGCATGACGCAAATACGTGAGCAGCTCGTTCTCAGGCGGGGGAGCAGGAGAGCCAGGGAGATATTCGCCGATTCGTTATTTCTGCCTTCTTGCACTAGAACATCAGTCCAGTAATCGAAACAGTGTATGAGTTCTTGCCTATTTAGGTTTCCGGTTAGATAGACTAACATAGGACTTGATCAATCTATACTTCAAAATCCTTGACGGACATAGCGCGATCGCTCGCGTCAACAAACACAGGCTATAACATTGACAGCTAATCCTTGGACTCAGCCAGTATCCTTACACCAGCTCAGGGTTAGCTGCTCAATAACGTCCGGTTAGCAGGCGTGGAACCAGAACAACGAAATTTTTAACTATCCACCTAAACTTCCGAATGACCAGTATCAACGTATGAAAGACAACGGTGTCAGAACTAACAAGCGACTGCTGCTGATTGACGATGACCCTAATCTGATTTTGCTCGTTAAGGACTACCTCGAGTTTCGCGGGTATGACGTGATCACAGCGGAAAATGGTCGAGAGGCGTTGGACGTTCTCGCTCAAGACATTCCGGACATGATCATTTGTGATGTAATGATGCCAGAGATGGATGGCTATGCTCTAGTTGAGTATGTTCGGCAAGATCCGAGCATGAACTGGGTTCCTGTCCTATTTCTCTCTGCCAAAGGACAAAGCAATGATCGGGTTAAGGGACTCAACACCGGTGCTGATGTTTACATGGTCAAACCCTTTGAGCCAGAAGAATTAGTCGCTCAAGTTGAATCATCCCTGAGACAGGCTAGCCGCTTAACGACTCGCCCTCAAACACCTGGAGGAGAGCCGCCATCTAACATTCAGGTTCCCGCCAATGTGGAATTGACACCAACGGAACTGAAGGTAGTACAGTTTGTCGCACGCGGGTTGGCAAATCGGGAAATTGCCCAGGAACTTAATGTTAGCCAGCGCACGATTGAAAGCCATGTGTCTAATATGCTAGGCAAAACCGGATTACATAACCGTACCGAATTAGCGCGTTGGGCGATTGAAAGTAGTCAGGCTTAGTCGTCATGGTTCATTGGTCTTATGCCAAAGAGTTCCATTCCTCAGTAAGGACTCTCGCGAGTTAAGTTTGGGGTTTTCTCCTGAACGTTATTGGTGATTAACCCACTAATTGCAACCCAGCATGTTTGACAAAGGCATACCAATCTTGATTGAAACCTTTAAATTCAACGTCCTTTAGGGTAAATTTTATGTGAGAATCTTCAATTGGCAACGATACCATATTATAGGCATCAGGTTTATTGGTTAGTAGCACCAGTTCAGTACCTGCGGGAATCGGTTGCATAGCATTTGGACTGAGATACATCGATTGAACAGGGGCACGCTTAATTACAGTATCCACGTTAAATACAATTTTGAGTAATCCCCCTTCAGGTGGCAAACTTTGTCGGTAAACCATCATTTTTACAACATCTTTTTCTATTTGCTTCGAGAGCATCTGTGCCACTGTTTCAGTTGGTCTCAGGGGTTCTTTGGTGATTTGAACATGATCAATAAACGCATACCAATTTAAACTTCTACCCTGAAATCCAATATCCTGGAAACTGATCCGAATATGTCGGGTTAAATCTGGGGGCGTGTAGGATTGTAGAACTAATAATGTGCTAGCCGGAATCGGCTGAAGTTTATAGCTTGGCAGTAAACTGGATTGAATAGGTTCTTGTTTAAGAATTGTATCTTGGGTAGACAACATTCGGACTAAGCTAATCATAGTTTGATAGTTCCTTTAATTGTTATTGGTCATTTGTCATTTGTCATTTGTCATTTGTCATTTGTCATTTGTAGAATTATTCTTGCTCTTCACACTTGATCGGGGCGGGTGTAGGGTGCGTTAGCGTTCGCGAAGCGTTCCCGAAGGGTAGCGTAACGCACCATTTCAAAAGATAATAGTGAAACCCGCCCCCACACACGCGCCAGGTTTCCTTGAGCAAAGCGAAGGGTCAAAACTATTCTCTCCCTCCCTTTTTAAGAAATACTGCCACGCTTACGGGCTTCTTTGTAGGATGTTCCCACATTTCGTAACCCAGCGCGAATCATTTGCTGTTCTAATAGGGTAAAAAAGCGGGCGCGATCGCCGCCTCGAACCACAGCCTGATTATGGGCTTCTGCTATAGCAATGGGATAGCCATAGCCTTTGTAAACCTGTGCCAGCATTAAACTTAGGGCTTGATTGAATAACATAGTATCTTGGGCTACCCATTCTGGAACCTCGACGCGGGCAATTTCTGTACCAACGTGAACATAGCAGAAGTAAATCCGGTGATGATCGTATAGATCTAAAATTCGTACCGAACTGCGAAATAAAGGACTACGTTGTCCGGGTTGCAGTAAACTCGACCAGAGCATCGTATCACGTAAGGGTTCCACCACCTGACAAGGCAATTTATCGGTAACAGAGGCGCAATGGTTGATACAGTTTGGGGTGTCATAAGGACAGGCTTGTAAACGGAGAAAATGCAGGGCTTCGTTGCTGCGAGACGCGCTCAAATAGCCCATCAGTGGTACATTTACTGATCGCAACTGATCCCAAGCGGCTAAAATCGGGGGTAGGATGCGATCGCGGGCTTCTGTGGGTAAGGACTCCAGAAACCAGTAAATCAGTGATCCATCCACCATCGCCAGATTAGGAATATCAAAATGGGAACCGGGCGGATTGACCCAGCGACACGCCATATCTGCCAATATCGACACCTCAGATACAGTGCGACGATACCCCATCCATTCTTCGGTACGAATCCCCCATTGGCGAGATATGTATAAATCTTCGGGTCGGTAAAAGACTTCGGGTAGGTTATCCAAGAGTGGGTGTAAACTTTGTCCATAGTGCAGCATCACCCGACCGACATTAATTAAATAACAATAGGCGATTTCGTGATGGGAGGGAGAAATTTGAGACCCATCGGTAGCGAAAACCGTGTGGCTGGCGGGAGGGGAGTCCAGATCAAGGCGAGTATCCAGGGATTCGACAGGAACAGCCGCCGTAAAGGTTAAGCGATCGCGCCATTGCTGGTGGGATTGAATCAACTCATCCTGTCGGGTATTAGTCTCCAGCAGCAGCTTTTGCGCCAGTTCCCAGCGTTGGCGACTGGCTAGCGCCTCCCCTTTCAGATGCTGGCTAATTCCAGGGATTTGTTTCGCGAGTTTCGTGAGATCGAGCATTTAATTATAGTACCCGATGCAGGATATGTATAATTATCTTATCTTTATTTAATGATTTTAGTAATAATAATTAGAACTATTGCTTAAACAAGGTAAACCTCCGATTTTTGGGTGAGTCATTGTAACCATTTTTACAGTTTGCGATTTCCTTCAGACATAAATAATCAGATTAAATCGCCAAATATTAAGTTAAATAAAAAAAAACTTAAATTTATGGCGATAGACGTTTTTATTTGTCCTAACCTTAGTGCGTAGCGCTATATAAAGGTAAGAGCTACATTAAATAGCCATAGGAAGTTTGGTGATGATATGGAATAATTTCAAATCCATACAACCCAGTGTAATCGTGCATATATACATTATCTAAACTCTACTTTTACCAAGCTGAGAAATCCTGAGCAAACTCCGATAGAGACAATAACTGAATCTTTGGATGATTGCGAACCTCGTCTCGGTGCGCGGCTGTATTATAGCCCCAATCTGCTAAATAGAGTCTCACCTGAGCCAAGTCTGATTGCTGTTCCACTGATAGTAAGGTATTTAACCGATCTTCTACAAACCAGAGACTTGCCGATTCATCTGTAAAGTCTTGTATCAGTTGTCGTAGAGTTTGATATTTGGGACGTTTGATTTCTTTGCCGATAATTCTATCCTCTGATAATTCGATACCTTGTTGTTGTAATAACTGCTTGGCAAAGCGCCCTTCTTTCGTGGTAACAATAAAGACCTGTGTTGGCGTTTCTAATATTTGCTGTAGGCGCTCAATTACCCCAGGATAAAAGCGGTGCAGTGCTAACCAGCCTTCTAAGTCATTAGTAATCCATTCATCGCGAATTTTATCGACTTGTTGACCCAAGTCGCTTGGCTGCAAGTTGTCGGAGTCAATACATTGGTGTAAAACGGTTGACCAATCTTGTAAAATCTGGGTTTCTGAAACGCCTAAAAGTAACACTCGTAGTAAAACAGGCATTTCCCACCCGGATTCAATCACAGGGCGCAAGCGGTAAAATTTATCAGCTAAGTCTGGCGGGGGTGTTGTATTTTCAGGTTGCCAAATTTTGCAGTAGGTACGCCAAGCCGTTTGGAAATATTCCAGAAGTCCATCACAGATAACGCCATCAAAGTCGAGGGCGAGAATGGTGGGTGCATTAGTTGACATAAAGTTATTTGAATGATGAATAATGATCTCGCTGATTTAAGGGCTGGTGGGCATTGCCCACCCTACGGGATATGAAGGGTTTCGGCGTTCCAACAATGCAAATTTTCACTTAATTGGCAACAACCTTATTGCGCTTGGGATCACCAAGTTGGGAACGGGATAGAGCGGTTTTCGGATTTAGGCTGGGTTGATTGCCCCAGTTTTGGGTAAGCTTGTCCAACAGTTGGTCTTGCTGTTGGCGAAATTCCCAGACGTTAGTGCCCCCATTAATAATCGCAAACCAAACCCGATCGCGCTCTTGCGTTGGCATGACTCCGGCTAAAGCACTTACCTGGCGTAGGGTTCCGGTTTTCATCGCGGTTCCCTCTGGCAGGTTGCGAGCATAAATTGTCCCATTTTTATCTCGCCCAGCTAGGGGGAATACATCAATTACACCTAAGTTATGAGGGATTAATAATTTTTCCAGGGCGATTAGCATCGCAGTAGCTGCACGGGGAGAGATTTGGTTTTCTGTTCCTAATCCTGATCCATTAATCAGTTGAATTTCCGCTTCCGGGACATTGGCTAACTTGGCAGCTTCTTTGGCAACTACCTCAGCCCCACCAACGGCATCGGCTAAAATCTGAGCCATGCCATTGTTACTATAGATGTTCATTTCTCTGAGGATTTCCGTCAAGGGTAGGGATTGGTGGCGTAATAGTATTCTGGTATCATCAGGCGGAATTTTTACCGTTTTGATTTGACCGCTAATCACCAGTTCAGGTTTGGGAGTTCCGGGAGACATTCTGCCATGGTGACGGATAACGGAACGAGACCAGGTTTTGCCATTTAATCCTGTCTTTAGCAATTCACCCGATCGCGTCGGATCTTCTTCGTAGTTCATCGAAAAATTGCCAGCAATGACTAAATTGCCATTGACGCGGCGAATCCCAAGCTGGTTGAGACTATTTCCCAGCGCGATCGCTTCTTCCCATACAAACAGCGGATCACCACCGCCTTTAATCACTAAATCTCCCTCTAATACGCCATCGCGGATATCACCTGTGGCACCCACTTGGGTTTCAAACTTATAATCAGGTTTCCATTGACTTAACGTCACTAATGTGGTAGCAATCTTAGTCAATGAAGCAGCAGGGCGGGGTATTTTACCCTGATGTTCTGCCAGCACATTCAGCCCTGATTGTATCCAGATACCTTGATTGTCTGCGAGTGAACCCTTGTTTCTTAGGTCTTGGAGATATTGATTAATCGTGGCTTCGGCGCTCGGGTCAGGCTTGGGTAGAGTAAATAAGGATGTTTCTTGCCATGGCAAGGGTTGGATAGTCTCAACCTTATCTAAATCCAACGTGGCAGCCTGCATTCCCACAATCTTGACCAATAACGCGGCTATCGATGAAGCAATTAATCCAGAACCAATTCGTTGTAACATTCCGTTTCTCCTCCACGGTGCTTTATTGTACGAACTGGATGGCACCGATGAAAAGGTTTCTTCAAGGGTTTTTCTGGGAGATCAGCACTCTTGAGCAGACGGGGTGTGGGGTGTAGGGTTTAGGGTGTAGGGTTTAGGATGTCGGGTGTCGGGTTTGTTGCAAAATAAGCTAAAACAGGATTACTTAATCAACGTTCTCTAAGTGAGGGTCAGTTTGGTAGAGGTTTTCCGTAACGGCTTCTGTTAAAATCTTTAAGGTTTCTATCTCTTTGAGCAATGGCATCTCGCGAACGGATCGCAATCGACGCGATGGGAGGGGATCACGCTCCCTCAGAAATTGTGGCTGGAGCTATCCGAGCCCAAGAAGAGTTGGGCGTAGAGGTTATATTGGTTGGCGATCCTCAAGCTATTGAAGCGTCCCTGAAAGAACACAGCAGTCCGCGCCAGCTAGAAATAGCCCCGGCGGAAGACGTAGTTTCCATGGAAGAGGAACCCTTGGTGGCGATTAAACGCAAACCCAAGGCGTCAATCAACGTGGCGATGGATTTAGTGAAAACCAAGCAGGCACAAGCTGTGGTGTCGGCGGGGCATTCTGGCGCGGCGATGGCGGCGGCTTTACTGCGTTTGGGACGGCTTAAGGGCATCGATCGCCCAGCGATTGGTGCTGTGTTCCCCACTCTCATTGCTGGAAAGCCAGTGATTATTCTAGATGTGGGGGCAAATGTGGATTGTCGCCCCAAATATCTGGATCAATTTGCGGTGATGGGGACGGTATATAGCCAGTATGTGTTGGGAATACCAGAACCCAAAGTTGGGTTGCTCAATATTGGTGAAGAAGACTGTAAGGGCAATGATTTAGCCATTCGGACTCATCAACTCCTTCAGAAGAATTCCCGAATCACATTTTTGGGTAATGCTGAAGGGAGAGATGTCCTTTCCGGGCAGTTTGATGTGATTGTCTGTGATGGCTTTGTGGGTAACGTTTTACTCAAGTTTGCTGAAGCCGTGGGAGACATAGTTCTGCAAATTCTGCGGGAGGAATTGCCCCAAGGTTTACATGGACAAATAGGGACAGCGATTCTCAAGCCGAATCTGAAGCGGATTAAGCAGCGTATTGATCATGCCGAACATGGGGGTGGGTTGCTCTTGGGAGTGGATGGAGTCTGTATTATTAGCCATGGTAGTTCTCAGGCACCGTCTATTTTTAATGCGATTCGCTTGGCAAAAGAAGCGATTGATAATCAGGTGCTGGAGCGTATTCAGTCTACTGAGATCAAAGCGGCGAAACAATCAGCAACCCGGAGTGGGGGGAGTGAATCGTTAGATGTGAATCAGCCATCTGAGGTGAAGCCTTCGGACGATACGACAGGTTAGCGTGGTGCGATCGCGACTAGAATGCAAGCAGAGGCGAGAGTGGGTGGGGCGTGAATTGGCGGTTTCTTTGATGGAGAATCATTTTGAATCAACTAGGCACAGGGATTGCGATTACTGGCAGTGGTTCGGCGACACCCGATGGTGTTTTGGATAATCATCAACTCAGCCAAATCGTTGAGACATCAGATGAGTGGATTACCACGCGCACAGGAATTCGTCAACGGTGTCTAGCTGACGCTAAAGCCAGTTTGAGTGGGTTAGCGGCTGAAGCGGCGAAGCGGGCGATCGCGATGGCGGGAGTTGAGGCGGATCAGGTACAACTGATTATCTTGGCAACGTCTACACCGGATGATCTATTTGGTACGGCGAGTCAAATTCAGGCGTTACTGGGCGCATCTAATGCGGTGGCGTTTGACCTCACGGCGGCTTGTTCGGGCTTTGTGTTTGGTTTAGTAACGGCGGCTCAGTTTATCCGGACTGGAGTTTATCAGAATATTCTATTAATTGGTGCGGATATGTTGTCGCGCTGGCTGGATTGGTCCGATCGCGGCACCTGTGTGTTATTTGGGGATGGTGCGGGGGCTGTGATGTTACAGGCAGATTCACGCGATCGCTTGTTGGGATTCCAGATTCGCAGTGATGGCACTCAGAATAAATGTTTACAGCTAGCTTACGAACCACAAAGTCAAGAACTTGTCAAGGGAATTGAGGTTGGTAAAGGAAATTTCGCCGCCATTACCATGAACGGTAAAGAAGTCTATCGATTTGCCGTGCAGAAGGTGCCAGAAGTGATTGAGAAGGCGCTATTTCAGGCAAATCTGACCGCAGATGATGTAGACTGGCTGCTACTCCACCAAGCCAATCAACGGATTCTGGATGCGGTGGCTCAACGGTTGAAGATTCCCAGCCATAAAGTTTTGAGCAATCTGAGTCAGTATGGGAATACATCGGCGGCGTCGATTCCCTTAATTTTAGATGAAGCCGTGCGATCGGGAAAGATTCAACCCGGTGATATTATTGCTAGTTCTGGATTTGGTGCGGGATTAACTTGGGGAGCAGCTATTTTTAAATGGGGGCGATAAAGGGTGATGAATGTTTGGAATCGCAACCAACGTCTTCAGCAGATTCAACAACTCAACCCCATTACTGACCATAGTTTAATTTGTCGCCTCGTCGCTGGCTACGAATTTCCCTGGGATGTTACCCATGCGTTGGAATTAGCTATGGTGAAAACGTTCTGTGTTCCCAGTATTTCTCGACTGCTGACTCGCACCGGAGAATTTCATCAGCACACCCAAAAGCGCTACGATGATACAGGTTTACTGATTGCCGAGATTCTCCAATGGGGTTACGACAGTGAACGGGGTGCAGCATCGATTCGCAGGATGAATGCGATTCATGGGCATTATCCGATTAGCAATGACGATTTTCTCTATATTCTCTCTACCTTTATCTATGAGCCGATTCGCTGGAATGAGCGCTTTGGTTGGCGGTTATTTTGTGAACAGGAAAAGCTAGCGATATTTTATTTTTGGCAAGCCGTAGGGGAAAGGATGCAGATTCGCGATATCCCCTCGACTTATGAGGAATTTGCCCACTATAACCAGAAGTACGAACAAGAAAATTTTGTTTATTCTGATAGTAATCGTGCTGTGGGAGAATCAACGATTAATTTATTCCTAAGCTGGTTTCCGGCTTTGAGTCATCCTCTGCTGAAACCAGCTATTTATAGCTTGTTCGATGAGCGAATGCTGGCGGCGTTTGGTTTTGCTAAGCCTTCAACTGTTATGGTAAGTAGTGTAGAAAATAGTCTCAAGTTGCGGGGATACTTGCAGCGCTGGCTTGTGCCGAGAAGAAGGTCAGATTTCTTTACGGAGAGTCAGTTGAAAAGTTATCCTCGTGGGTATCAGTTAAGGGATATTGCTCCGAGTTGGATGTTGGATAAACTTGAGTGAAATTGTAGGGAATCTAGGCTGGCGATAAAAGATTATCAAAGAATTTTTATCTCCTTAGTATTTAAGTACAAACTACATACAGATAATGTCAAAATGATGGCTTTGCTCTAATTCTTCCAGAAGCTTATTTTTGTCGGATGTAAACAAATAGAGGTATTCTTGAGTACGAGTCATGGCAACGTATAACTGTCGTCGAGCCATAATTGCACCTTGAGTATTTTGGGTACAATCAGAAAATTGCTCCAGCCACAATATTAAAACAGCCTTAAATTCCAGTCCAAGTGAGGAAAGACTGGTGAGCAGTCTAACGCCTGGAATACTAATACTATACTTTTTCTTATTATTCTTGTTTTTAGTAACCCAATAACTTTCTATCCCTAAATTTTCCAGTTGATTAATTATCCCTTGTAATTGTTTTTGCTCCACCTTGTTAGCTTGTCGGTATAAAATAGCAATTTCATGGAAATCACATCCCAATTTATGAAGTTGTTGAATTTGATTGATAACTGCTTGTTCCTGAGTAACGGATGTAGAGAGTATATGAATCTGAGGGCGAGAACCATTCCGTAATGCTAGACTAGGTTGAACCATTGGAAAAGTGACTTCCTCATCTTCTGGCATCTTGTCTTGCTGGTTTAGTGGACTCAGCAATCCCCAAGCGGCTGAGAGTACCTCACGGGTATTGCGATAATTTTTATCGAGGTCAAATTTTTTACTGATAGTACGACCTTGAGCTTGGACTCCTACTTCTTTCCACTTAAAGTCAGAGCGTTTGTAAAGACTCTGACTTCCATCAGCAACAATCATTAAATCGCCTTTTTCTGAATCTTTTAAAGCCTGAACGCAGCAGCAAAACCAAATTGGAACAAACGTATGTGCTTCATCAACGAGAATGGCATCCCATTTTTGTTCAGAAGTATAGGAAGAAAGTTTTTTGAGGACTTTGTCTCCTACATATTCATCAAAGTTTCCCGGAACGCTACTCGGTAAACTGCCCAAAATTGAACCTGCCCATTCATGAAAGTTATTAACTTCAATTTTTTGGTATTGAGAATTTTCGTCATGCTGATGCAGAATTGACCTTAAGTGTGATGCTAGACTAACGTTAAAACAAAGCACAAGAATCCTAGCTTCTGGAAAATTGTTGGCAAGTATTTTAGCACGAGCAATAAGCAAAAGCGTTTTCCCCGAACCTGATACGCCGAAGAAAATACGATGCCCTTCACCAATAGTTCTCGCTAAAGATTCTTGTCGGCTATCAAGTGTTTTCAGGACTATATCGCTAGGTAATGGAGCAAAGAATCCTGGTATACTTTCGGGACGAGCTTGTTCAGATCGCACAACAATTTCTGGATAGAGGATACCTTTAATGGTGCTAATTTGGTCAGAGGTTAGAGGCGGAAATGGAAAACGGACTGTGAACATTTCCTCTAACCGCCTAATTAAATTTTCACCGCTGATATTCTCCCAAGCTAGTAGCTCATCACGGTAAGCTACTTGAGGTTGACACAACAATTTATTTAAGTTAATATTAGTGGCTTGCGTTTCTGTTATATTTGACATGATTACCCCCAAACCAACGGGAAAAGCTATTTTTCCTTTGTACTTACCTTGCTGCTGTTGCAGTATTCTGTATTGTGGAAACTGATTGAGAATTTGGTCTAGATATCCTTTACATTGACGCAGAGGAGATTGTTGATTTTCCGTTCTTTCAATATTATGCTGGCTTGACCGAATCTTAAAAAAGTGAGAGTTACCTTCAATAATTTGAGTTGGATACCACCCTTTAACTTCAATAACTAGCAAACCCAATCTTTTGCCTAAAACAATAAAGTCTGGATAGCGTCCTTTAACAATCGGTTCATACCAAACATAGAAATCATTTGTTAATTTATTGCACAGTAAATTGTAGACTCTTTCTTCGCCTTTACTGGCTTTATATGGTAATGAAGTAGGAATCATTATAGCCATAAATTTTCTTGTTTAAATTTATATTTCTTTTATCCTCATTTTATTCCAATTTACCCAACCCTCATCCAAAAATGCGCTCACGGATTTTGAATCGAAGCCGAAGATTTTACCCTGTATGCTTTTACTTTATCATCGCTAAAACCTTTACTGAATAAGGCTTTAGTCCCATTTATAGTATTTATGTACTAAAAAGCGTCTGGCTAGATTTCCACTAATCTAGAGAAAGGACAATGACAGGTTCCATCAACTGCTGTGAGTGAAAAACGAATTCTCCTCTGGTATCGCAATGACTTGCGCCTGCATGATCACGAACCCCTACACCAGGCGCTTCAGACAAAGGCGCAAATCGTTCCCCTCTACTGCTTTGACGATCGCCACTTTAACACCACATCCTTTGGATTCCCCAAAACTGGGGCATTTCGCGCCCAATTCCTACTGGAAAGTGTAGCCGATTTGCGAGAGAGTTTGCGATCGCGTGGAAGTGAGTTGCTAGTGCGTCGGGGTTTACCGGAGAACGTCATTCCCACATTGGCAAAAGAACTTGATATCACGGCGATTTACTTTCACCAGGAAGTTACCGCTGAAGAAGTGGCGGTAGAATCTGCACTCAAAAACGCCTTATCTGAGATTGACATAACCGTACAAACGTTCTGGGGAAGCACCCTCTACCATCCCGACGATTTACCCTTCAGTCTCTCAAAAATCCCCGAACTTTTTACCAACTTTCGCAAACAGGTGAAGAAAAAATCCACAATTTATCCCACCTTTCCCACTCCCAAACGTTTACCCTCTCTTCCCTCTATCGATGTTGGTGAATTGCCCCAACTCGCTGATTTTGGACTAGAACCGCCTATATTTGACGAACGGGCAGTATTACAATTCCAAGGGGGAGAAAGCGCCGGATTAGCCAGACTCGAAGACTATTTCTGGAAAAAAGACTGTCTCAAGGTTTACAAACAAACCCGCAATGGTATGTTGGGAGCAGATTACTCCTCTAAATTTTCGCCCTGGCTAGCTTTGGGGTGTTTATCGCCACGTTTGATTTATGAGCAGGTGCAGCACTATGAACAGGAACGAGTCAAGAAAGATTATGATCCCCAAGGTCACTATGTCAAACATTGGCTCCCCGAACTGGATTCCTTACCTGCCGCTAAAGTACACCAACCTTGGACATTAACCCCAGCAGAGCAAAAACAGTTTGGCGTGAGACTTGGTGTAGATTATCCTAATCCGGTTGTGGACTTGATGCAGTCGGTGAAAGCAAACGAAAAAATTTACAACGCCGCCTTGAACCGTCGATAACATTGCCGATTGAGAGACTGCTTATCAACGTTTTAGGTCGGGTTTCGTTCCTCAGGATACTGAGTGTGGGGTATGGGGTGTGGGGTGTGGGGTATGGGGGAAAGCGAGCAATTTTGGGGAGCTATGTATTAAACGAAGCCTGTTTGGAAAAAACATTGTGGATGAATAGGTGAGGTGAATGGTGGTAGGTGTGAGGTTTTTTAGCCGACAACAAATTCCATCCCGACACCCGACACCCGACACCCGACACCCTTGCTCAACCGAGCTTTCACCTTAAGTTGACACCAATGCGGTAAAACCCGCCCCTACACAATCAAAACGATATGCCGTGAAAAGTCAGAGACCCCACGACTGTCTTTATAATTCGCTAGCCTAGAAGAAGGTCAAGTCGATGTGAATCAGAGGATCAAGTATCCTGAGTGCAAATTCTTCTAGGATATATCAGGAGTGACGTAGCGGAGAACTAGATGGCTAATATCAAATTTGTCAAGGAAGACCAGGAAGTCATTGCAGCAGATGGGGCGAACTTACGGGAGAAAGCCCTGCAAAACAAGATTGACCTGTATACCTTGAAAGGAAAATTGATGAACTGTGGAGGCTATGGTCAATGTGGCACCTGCGTTGTCGAGGTTGTCGAAGGGATGGAAAATCTCTCACCTCGAACTGACGTAGAACAGCGTAAACTCAAGAAAAAACCGGAGAGTTACCGATTAGCCTGCCAAGCCTTGGTCAATGGACCAGTCAGCGTGAAAACTAAACCCTGAAGCGGCGAGGAGCAGGGAGAACAGGGGAAGCAATACACAGACGTGATGACAGAAGCGTCTGGGAGCAGAGGAAATAATGTAGCTGATCAATATTTGCAGTCAACCTGCACTATTGGCAGAAGCCAATGATATTCTAAGAAGAGCGGTTTAAAACCAATTGTAGAGGCACTAGTTCAATGCAAGTTAATGAGTTAGGGTTTGTTGCCAGTCTTCTGTTTGTGCTGGTTCCCACAGTTTTTTTGTTGATTCTGTATATCCAGACAGCTAGCCGAGAAAGCAATCGAAATTCTTAGCATTGGCTGTCTACCCTCCGCCCATGAGATCCCCGACTTCTTCAAGAAGTCGGGGATCTGGCATCTGTTCCCCTACAGGAACAAAAGTGGTTAATCCGGTGTTCGAGTTAACAACACGGGACAATTCGCATACACCCGCACATAGTCAGACAGGGAAGTACCCAGCAATCGGTCTAAATCAGGGAGAGACTTAGCAATGGTGGGACGGCGTTCCGGAGAACCCAAAACCAATAAGTCCACATTCATTTCATCTGCCAAGCGGCAAATCTCTCGTCCAGCCTGACCCTTACTATTTATGCATTTATAGGCAACGCCTTGTTTTTTCGCTTCAGCCGCCGCCGATGCCAAAACGGGATCGGTTTCAGGCGTGGTTATCGGTTCACCCGATGGAGTTTGTTGGTCAGGGTTAACGTGAACTAAATACAGTTGACCGCCTTTGACATCCCGAATCAGAGACAGTGCCAAATCCAAGCTTTGCTTGGCACTCTCGGATTTATTCATAGACACCATGACTCGTTTAATCCGTTTGACGTAGATCTCGTCTTTCACCAATAACATGGGACGAGAGGACAATTGGAAAACATATTGGCTGACCGAGTTTTCCAAGATTGATTCCAATCGTTTGAGTCCTCGGGAACCCATAATGATCAGGTCAGATTGCTCTTCCTGAGCTACTTGTAGCACTACGTCTTTGGGATCGCCCTGTTTGAGTCGGGGTGTAATTCTGTTGGGATCGATTTTGAGAGATTTGACGGCATCTGCCAAAATCTTGCCACCCTCTTCTAGTTTGGCTGACATGGCGTCAGCACTAACTTGGGGGGTGACTACATGGAGAACCGTAACCGATGCTTGTTGCATGATCGGGATTTCGGTCAACATATTAAACATTTCTTCACATAATCCCCGACCAGCAACAGCAAGCAAAATTTTTTCAATCATGGTTTCAATGGTTTCAATCGTTGTGAGTGGTTAAGATGAGACTTTCGCCATTGCAGGAGAGTCGGCGCCATATTGGGGTAAATTCCGCAAGCCCCGGAAGTAGTAGTTGTTTCCCTGACAATGCATCAGTCCTGAACGTTATCGTATTTGCGTCTTCTAAAACTAAGGATACTGGGAATCGGGGTTTCAAAATTTGACAATTTGTCAACAACTGGAGGTTTCGGGGGAGATGAGGGAGATGAGGGAGATGGGGGAGATGGGGAAGATGGAGAAGATTAAGACTTCTTGGCGGATGGTTAACAAAGTTTCTCGGTCAACGTTAACATTCGTTAGGGTAGAACAGTCTATTGAGAATATATTTCCATGAACCTTTCAAGACTCTGGCAGGTAATTATTACAGTAGTATTAGTGCTGGGACTCTATATGCCCCCGGTGACGGCGGCTGAAACCCTTTCCCCTAGAACTGATACATTTAATGCTTTGGTGCAGGAATGTCTGGAACTCCAAGGGGAGACATCTCTGAGTGCTTGTGATCAAGCCATTGAAATGCATCCAGATGACGTGATTCCTTGGTATGGGCGTTCTCGCGTGTTATCGGCTTTAGGACAACAAGAAGAAGCCAATCAGTCTTATGCGCGGGTGCGGGTGATTCAAGCGTACTACAATGCGATCGCGCAACTGCTTGCTCAACGGGAACAGATTGAGTCGTTGATGCAAAATGACGAGCAATTCTCTCAACTCGAAGCCGCGATTAATAGTGAGGATATGGAACAAGAGCAGTTGGAACAACTGCAACAGCTTAAACAACAGATTCTCACACTCCGGGAGAATCCTAGCCTCCTTGATGAAGAAATAGCGGATGCGATGCTTCAGGTACGCGATCGCTTGGCTGATATTATTGGACAAATTTCCGCCACAGCTTCATAACTGGGCGCAAACCGGGCGGAATTTCTGGGCGCAAGCCTTGCGCCCCTACGAGGCTAATTCATCATATTTCCTGTTGCTGTTCCCTTGAATGAATTCTTAAGACCGAATACAAAAACCGTTGTGATATCGTTCCAAATGCCTTTATCTGTGACTAACGCTTCGATTTCTGCCACTTGTTGCTTGAACTCGTCAAGATCAACCGGATCATTCATCATTATATTCTACTTTAGATAGATGAGATTACTTCAAGTTTATAGAAAATTAGGGGGTATATAGAAGTATTAAAGGATAAAGTAGATCTAATGAACTATCCGAAAAAAACGTGGCAACTCCTAGGATTTACAACCATCTATTCATTGGCACTGACCATTTTCCCAAAAGTTGCTAGTGCGAATCAACCGCCATCTGTACAGCGTTCTGATGACTATAAGATTGCCCAAATGAACGATTGCCGAGAGGTTGATGTTAATACAATGCTGAATATACGACAACAGCCGAATGGACGGGTTGTTGGGGCTTTGGAAGATGCACAAACCGTTAATATTATTGGGGAACCTGAGGATGGATGGGTACAGATTGACGCCCCGATGGATGGTTATGTTGCGGCGAGATATCTAGAATATTGTACGGGCGCAGTACCTCCATCCCAACCCACCGGTCAAACACCGCCAACTACCCCCGGAAATGAGCAGGTTTCCACTGTACCCGGTGATAACTGTCGTCAGGTGGTTTCACCAAATCTATCAGTGCGATCGCAACCGAATGGCGAAGTAATTGGTACGCTAGAAAAAAATCGGACAGTTTATATCGCCAACGAGGGAAACAATGGTTGGGTGCCGATTGAAAGACCAATAGACGGCTATGTTAGTTCGGCAAATCTGGGCTACTGTTATCAGTAAACCGTTTTCAGCTACATAACACATTTTGCACCGTGAGTCAACCCTCTCAACAGCGTGACTTTCTCGCCAACACCAAACTCTGGCGAGGTTTACCGGATAAGCAGTTAGACGCGATCGCGACCATTGCGATCGCTAAATCGTATCATAAAGGTGAGGTGATTTTTGTTGAAGGGGAGGACGGTAGCGGATTCTTTGTCGTGAAATCCGGTCGAGTAAAAGTATTTAAGCTATCGGCAGAGGGGAAAGAACAAATATTAGAATTTTTTGGGGTGGGAGAACATTTTGCCGAAGTCCCCGCTTTTGATGGCGAATGCTTTCCCGCATCGGCTACAGCATTAGAGAAAACCGAATTGCTATTTTTTGGGCGCGATGCTTTCTTAGAATTGTTGGAGCAACAGCCAAAGATAGCGATTAATATGTTAGCCGTTTTTGCGCGGCATTTGCGCCGCTTTGCCCGGTTAATTGAAGATTTATCCTTAAAAGAAGTACCCGGACGGTTGGCGGCTTATTTGCTCTATTTAAACGCACGGTCTGAGCATCCCAATCACGTAGAATTAGATATTACCAAGACTCAGTTAGCCTCTTTATTAGGAACGATTCCTGAAACTTTATCACGGGTATTTGCCAAGTTAAGTCAGGAAGGATTGATTTCAATTCAGGGTTCAAAAATTCGGATATTAAATCCAGAAGGATTACGGATTTTATCGGAACGATAGCCACGCCCACATTTTTTTACGCCTATAAAAACAGAAGTTATCAAATTAATTCGTAGTGGCATGGCACACCTTATTTGATGAATTAGAATTACGCCCGGAAACCGTAGGGGCGCATGGCGTGCGCCCGATTCAATGGTAAAATCTATCCCACCATTTTAGGTGTGTCACGCCAGTAGGAGAGTTTTAATTTGTATTAAATAAAAGTACTGCCACACTGGGGAAGGGCGGGTTTTGTTGAGAGGCTAATGGTCAGATAATCTGACTGAGTGGCTAAACCCGCCCCTACAATTTCTCCTACAATTTCTCTTGTCTCTCCTACACACTAAGAAATATTTCACCTTACAAATGACAAATGACGATCCTAACCTATTCTACACCGTCGTTTCTTGGGGCATCTTCTCATAATAGCGATGATAATAATCATAAGAACTCGTGGTGTAATTCTTAACCCCATTCGCCACCACTCCCAAGACTCGGGCATGAGAGGTTTTCAATCCAGATAACACCTGCATAAATACTGTTCGATCCGTTCTTCCTAATCCCACCACCATAACAATTCCATCGGTATGCGCCGCCAATAACCGCGCATCAGCTAAACCTAACATCGGTGGTGTATCAAAAATAACTAAATCAAACATTTCTTCAAATGACTCAACTAAATGCTGCATCTTTTGAGAACAGAGGAGTCGAGTCGGATCAGGCGGAATTTGCCCAGCAGTTAACACAAACAAATTCTCCTCCAATGGTGATGGCTGAATTACATCTTTCACATTAATGTCACTGGAAATAACATGACTCAATCCCCACACATTCGGTAAATCCGTCCTCACATGGAGCTGCGGACGTCGCAAATCGGCATCCACCAATAATACCCGTTGTCCCATCGCAGCAGCGGCTTGTGCCATAAACGTCGCTATAGTGGATTTGCCATCAGCAGGAACCGCTGAACTAATTACTACTGAACGAATGGGTTCATCGGGACTAATAAACTGAAAATTAGTCTGAAGCGAACGAAATGCTTCCAAAAATGGAGAAGTATGATAGCGATAAGCAGGTTGACTTATAGAAGATGCCAACAACGGAGTTTTTGATTTATTGGCTGTTTTCGTCAGTTTATTTTGTTTCTTCAAGGGTTTGTGAAAGGGAATCGTTCCCAAAACCGCTAACCCTGTACCTTCCTTCAATTCCTCAGCCGAGTGAAACACCTTATCCAACTTTTCGGCAACAAACCCCGCCCCTGCACCTGCCAGTAATCCAGCCACTGCCCCTAAGACTAAACCACGAGGTACATTGGGAGAAGTTGGTGTTTGGGGTTGTTGAGGTTCGGCAATTAACTGCCAAGGTAATGTCTTTTGGGCAGCTTCAATTTGTAGCGTCTCTCGCACTGCCAAAAATCGGTTCAAACTCTCGGTGGCGACTTTCAACTCTCGCTGTAAATCCGTATACTGACGGGCAACCACTGCCAAATTCTTAAGCTGCTGACTCATCAACCGTTCGGCTTTAGCGATCGCACCTGCCCGCACTTCTAGCATATTAATTTGGTTTGTCGTCTCTACAAGCTGTTGAGTCAGTGTCAAACGCAGGGAACTAGGCGACGCCAGAGATGCCGGATTTTCCGGTACAGCACTAGCATTTGCCCCCAAAACAGTTCCGGCTTCCTGACTCAGCAGAGGAAGTAAATTTTGTTGCTTCTCTCGTAGCGCCTGAATCGTGGGACTCTGTTCGGTAAACCGCGCCGATTCACTAGCAATTTGACTTTCAATCTCCGTTAACTGATTCAACAACTGCTGATAACGGGGGGCTTCTGATAGGGCGGAAGCCGCGATCGCTTGTTTGGGAGATAGTCCTAATTCTCCTAACTGACTTTGAAGTTGCACCGCCAGGGTGCGGGCTTCATCCAGTTTAGTTTGGGTATCTTGACGTTCTTGGACAATGGTGCTAACTCGACTGGTCAATACTTGACCCTGACTATCCGGATCAACCAGATTATACTCTTGGCGAAATCGCTGTAGTTTTTGCTGGAGAGTATCCACCCGCCCTTGAAGTTTCGGCAGTTGCTCTTCGACAAACTCAATCCCCTGTCGCGTACTCGTCTGCTGTTCAGAGAGCGAGTAGTTCATGTACCCTTGGGCAACTTGTTCTAGAATAAACTGGATCTTTTCCGGGTCAGAATCTTGGTAACGTATTTCTAAAATTTTCGTTTGTTGCAGCCGATAAATCGCCAGTTTGCTGCGAAGCGTATTATAGTCCAATTCTGGATAGCGAGACTGAATTTGTTCCACAATCGGAGCCATCACTTGAGGACTCCACAGCACCTGAATCTGGGTTTCGTAGTCTAAACTGTTGCCTTGACTCCCACCCCCTTGATTCAGGGATTCACTAATCTGCTCTAACTGATCTTCACCGGAAACGGACCCCACCAATAACTGAAACTTACCTTCGTAGTTGGGCGTCTGCTGCAAGACTTTCGTGACAATTGCCGAAGTGACAGTGATCGCCACTCCAGCGATAACCAACGCCCGCCGCCGCGCGATCGCGAGAATCTGACGCAAGTCCAGCTTGTCGTCTTCTGTCTCAGCAAACCCATGCAGGGGCAGAGGAGACAATTGTGATGGTCGTTGTCCATTACGATTGGATACTAACGACTGATACTCTCCATTTAAACCCATAATTCAGTTAAACGTTGGCGTTTCTAACACTGAGGCTAAAAGTTAGCGGTTAGATCCCTTGTTCCAGAGGAAGTTGGGATACACGATAATTTAAAAAAGCAGGGAGAACTCCTGACGACAGGAGGAGAATAACTTTTTTAGATGTTCTGGTGTACGCTGGTCATGATGAATACTTACAGATACAGCGCTGGTGCGCTCAATCAGGACAATCCTTACAAGGGTCAGGGTGCAGGCACTTTTAGCTGATTCACCTCGTCTATGGCTGCGGTAGATGGGGAAGCCGATGCAGACGAATATCTGAAATCTATCCGAGACGACTCGCAATTTGCGTCAAAATGTGTTTATGCTCCAATGACCACGATTACCTAGTTGAGATTAACGACTAGTGACTAACTTTGATCTCAACGAAATTGATGCTAAGTGATAAAATTGAAATTTATGCTGATAACAATTAAAATCATTATAAATAGCTTTTAATTATTATCAGCAATTAGCCTGGAATTAATTTTTAATCTTTAGATCCAATAAAATCCGGATATAGGCAAATGAATGTGTAAATTCGAGCGTAGTCCGATATCCGTCTGAGATCCCCAGTCAGTAACACAGTAACATGAGCAATAATGAGACTCTCCCACGGCATAGTAAACCCCTGCGATTGTCGATTGTGACTCAGTTTTATCCCCCTGATTATGCCGCAACCGGACAGCTTATTGAAGAACTTGCTGTTGAATTGGGAAAACAAGGTTTGTTGGTGCGAGTGTTTACTGGACAACCTGGTTATGCATTTCACAGCCAGTCAGCACCAGCGAGGGAGTATTTCCAGCGACTGATAATTCAGCGATCGCGAGCGACTCGGATTTGGTCGAAGCGTATTCGCGGCAAAGCCCTCAATGGGCTACTCTTTTGTCTGCGGGCTGGACTTCATTTACTTAAAACCAGTAGTCATGGAGACATACTGCTGTTAACTACTGCTCCTCCTTTTTTACCCATTCTCGGATACTTAGCCAAAAAGTTATTTGGACTCCCCTATGTTTGTTTAGTCTACGATTTATATCCAGATGTTGCTGTCGAACTTAACGTTGTGCCCCATCGCCACTGGTTAGTTCGACTTTGGAATACAGTGAACTGCCATATATGGAAACAAGCCCAACAAATTATTGTTTTGAGTCCTTCGATGAAGAATCGAGTCGTTGGCAAATGTCCCCAACTTAAGAATAAAATTACTGTTATTCATAATTGGGCAGATGCCAATTGGATTGTACCAATTGCTAAACAGGATAACTGGTTTGCCCAAAACTTTAATCTAGTTGATCGGTTTACCGTACTTTATTCCGGAAACATGGGTCGCTGTCATGATATGGAGACTATTCTAGAAACCGCTAAATTGTTACAAGATGATCCAATTCTATTTGTTTTTATTGGCAATGGCGCTAAACGCGAAGCCTTTGAAGCCCAAATTCATCAGCTTGGCTTAACAAATTGCCGCTTTTTACCCTATCAAGATAAACAAAACCTACCCTATTCACTCACCGCAGGAGACTTATCGTTAGTCAGTATCAGTCCAGGGATGGAAGGCTTAGTCGCCCCCAGCAAACTTTACGCCGCCCTAGCCGCAGGGCGTCCAATCGCCGCGATTTGTGAACCCCAGTCTTATTTACAAGGGATTGTGACTGAGGCGCAATGCGGTGCAGCGTTCAGTAACGGCGATGCAGCGGGTTTGGCAGAGTTTATTCGATGCTTGTCTACGGATGAACCATTAGTTAAGCGTATGGGTGAAGCCGGTCGTCGTTTTTTACAATCCAATTTTACCCCTGATTTGATTGCACAAGAATACTCAAAGTTATTGCATCAATCTGTATTTAAGGGTTGGGAATCATCAGAAGTTTCCGTTCAGTATTCCAGCATTCGGTGGAAATAATCAGCCAAACCGGGGGAGCAAAACTGTAGGGGCGGGTTTTATAGCACTACGCACTAAGATTAGAACATAAAAGAAAAATTCAAATCGCTCAATCCCTTGTCAGGTAAGCGTTTTTCTTCAAAGAAAGCCTATTACACACCGAGCGTGTTACCGAGGTAAGCCGAGGTGTTGCCTATTGCCCATTGCCTGGCGCGTAGCGCTATACCAATAATGTTTTGGCACTAACTGATCACTGAACTGAACCCGCCCTTCTAGGAACCTATAGCCGCTCACGCCATAACCATACCACCATCGACGTTGAACACCTGCCCGGTAATATAAGCAGCGGCTGGATCAGCAGCTAAAAACCTCACCATGCCTGCAATTTCCTCTGGCTTGCCATAGCGACCTAGGGGAATATATTTGATGATATCCTCAGATTTAATATCTTTGGTCATATCGGTTTCAATAAATCCGGGTGCCACAGCATTCACGGTAATCCCGCGAGGCGCGACTTCCTTCGCCACGGTTTTGGTAAATCCAATCACTCCGGCTTTGGCTGCACTATAATTTGCCTGACCTGGATTGCCCATTTGTCCGGCAACGGAGGCAATATTAATAATTCGACCCGATTTTTGCTTGAGCATGATTTTACTGGCTGCCCGCGTGCAGAAAAAGACACCTGTCAGATTCAGGTCAATCACCGCCTGCCAATCGTCGGGTTTCATCCGCATCAAGAGGGTGTCGCGGGTAATCCCAGCATTATTCACCAGTACGTCTAAGCGACCAAATTTGTCTTTGGTTTCCTTGACGAGAGTCTCAACCTCTTCCAGTTTCGAGACATCTGCTTGAAGTGCGATCGCATCTCCTCCGGCTTCGGTAATTTTGGCGACAACTTCGTCAGCCGCGCCACTGGAACTGGCGTAGTTAACCACCACCTTCGCGCCCTCTGCGGCTAATGCCAATGCCACAGCGCGACCAATTCCCCGTGACGCCCCAGTGACAATCGCCACGCGATCGCGGAGTTGGGTAGATGTCTGTGATGCTTCCATAAACAATACCTCTATCTATTCGCTGAAGTCAGCTCTTAGCATTTTGCACTAGAATCGAGCCAAACAACTAATAACCGTGATGTTTTGTTATGGCAGTTAAAAAACAGTTTGCCAGTTTTCAGGAACTCCTCTCTGGATCGGATGTACCCGTATTGGTCGATTTTTACGCGACCTGGTGTGGTCCATGTCAGATGATAGCACCGACCCTAGAGCAAGTTGGTGTTCAGCTCAAAGGTAAGCTACAAGTGGTCAAAATTGATACAGACAAATACCCCCAGATTGCCTCTGAGCATCATATTGAAGCCCTGCCCACCCTGATACTCTTTAAGGATGGCAAAGCGGTGGAACGGATTGAGGGGGTTGTCTCCGACAAGCAACTTATGGAACGACTAAAACCTTTACTTTAAACAACCACAGAGACGTTCCGCCGGAACGTCTCTACCCAGGCGGAACTTGGTATCAATATCCCTTGATCAACTTCAGGATGCTGTCGTCGATTCTGGGGAATCACTGGGCGGAGTCGTGGCTTTATTCTTTTTCTCCTGTTCCCGTTGTTCTCGTTTTTTGCGATCGGCTTTAATCGCGTCTTCAAGGACAATCTGGGCTTGAGCCATTTTTTCCAGGTTGCTGCGATACAACTCCAAGTCTTTCTGTAATTTCTCTTGGGGAAGATGCAAAGTTTGACCGATTTGCTGGAGCATTTCCATCGACTTTTTCGCGTCTTGAACTAGCTCCGGTTCTGCCTGTTCCAGAAGGGTATACAAGCCAATGGCAAACAGACGAGAGTATTTAAACTTAGGATTATCTGCGATCGCGGCAACCGTGGTATGAATATCCTCAGCACCCTCTAAAGGTGTTGGTGAACTAAACCAGTCAACCAGTTCTTGCCCCGATAAACGCCCGACTGCGGCTTTCAGTTTTTCAGCATCATCCTGATACTGTTGCGGATTACCTCCCACCGCCTGACAAAGGGCGTTAAAAATGGATTCTTTATCCCGTTCCGGTCGATAGCCTTGCATGAAGCGGTTAAAGGAGGCGACCACACCTAAGACATAGATGGGATCATACTTAAAATCCACATTGACCGCCAGCAAATGCATCTCGACCATCAATTCTTCTACCACCCGTCGGTAAATCGAGTTAATTGGACGGGTGTGATAGTTATAAAAATCTCGTTTCGTATCCGAGACGGTGCGAACGTTACTCACAGAGCAAAATATAAAGGATATTTTTTACCATTGTCTCGCTTGAGTTTCACCCTAGGGGATAGAGTCTCAATCGAGTCATTCCTTCCATCTTACCAGTTTATTTCCACCAGCCCAATTAGTATAATGTTTCTTGGCTTGATCTAACTCAATTTAGTCTGTTTATGTTAATCCTCGACTCATGACTCTACCGCCAGAACTGATTACCCTGGCAAGCTATATGGCTGGTCAATTTGACAACCAACAACAGGCGTTGGCTGAACCCGTCTGGTATGTTCACTTACACCTCTGGCAAAGACCCATTCCTTTATTTAGCGACGATAGCCTCACCCTCTTTGCCGAACAAGCACCGATTACTAACCTCGATCGCCCCTACCGTCAACGGATTCTGCGGCTGTGTCAAAGTGACCAATCCTCGACGGGGTTACAGGTACAGTATTATCAGATCAAAAACCCAGACGCCGTTCGCGGTGCAGGTTGCCACCCCGAATTGTTGCAGCAGCTTACCCGCGACGATATTATAGGTTTACCCGATTGCCGTCTGAACGTGCAGATGCAGCAAATTGGTTTGAATAATTATGAATTTACGACCACTTCAGCCAGCGATCGCCCTTGTCGCTTTAGTTATCAGGGCAATAACTATCAAGTCTCTCTTGGCTTTGAAGTAACAGCCGATGAATTTCGCAGCTACGATAAAGGCATCGACCCTAGTACCGGAAAAGCCACTTGGGGAGCCTTACTCGGTCCATTTCGATTTACCAAACGCCAAGACTTCGCTAGGGAACTGCCACTATAATCGGTCAAGTTGCTGACTTGATCGGGACTGTTCTCCTGTACAGGTTGTTTGGGAGTGAACGACCTACATCAAAACTTGGGTATGAATCCCTTGCCTCAGGTTGCCATACTTCGGGGTACACCTTCCAAAGCTTCTTGCTCCGTTTCAAAAATTTCAAACACGGAATCCATCATCGTCACTTCAAACACCAGTTTGGCTTCGGGATGGACATTACAGATGCGAAAGCTACCTTTGACCTTATCCGCATCGCGCATACCCGCGACTAGAGAGGTTAAACCAGAACTGTCAATGAAGTTAACCTGACTGAGATTAACCACCACATGGCGGCTGAGTTTGGAAATGCATTCTTGTAATTTCAGGCGAAATTGCCAAGCTGTGGTAATGTCCAGGCGTCCAATTGGTGCCAAAACAATAACTGTTGTACCATCTTTCGTCGTGTGTGTTTTTTGATCAATATGAATCATATAAAGACCTCCTTGAGCAGCAGTAGCTCCCCTTGACATCACAAGAGGAGCCATACAGGGTTTGGGTATCAATTCCGTTACTTAGGCGTTGGGTGAATTGTTGTTTCAACAAGTAACTTAATCGGGCTACCTACGCTACTTATCCATTACAGAAGACTTACCCAAAGTTCCCCAAAACTGGATATCCTTGGGAGTACGGGCTTGGTTACCAAGCTCCTACGGTTCCTGCTTCATCCTAGCAGTGATGGCACTCAACACCTCAGACTTCGGACGTTCGGCGAGCGCTCAGACTTCAGCGAGCGCTACGTGGCAATTGAGCCTGTCGAAATTCGGTGTTGAACCTGAGCGACTTGTACCGAGCGAAGTCGAGGCAAGTCGAAGGGTCAACTAGTCCACAGGCTTAACATCGGGTGTAACTCACCCTAGAAAGATTGCCATGGTGGTTTTTGCGTTAGCAATCTCTTCTGTATTGTACATACTCCCAAGTTAGGTCAAGACAAAGTGAACGCTATTTTTGTGCCAAATTTTGGTAAAGATGACTATCAATGATTGACTGTAGGAGTACGTCACTACCATTCGGCTTAGGTTGAAGGAGTCCAGTTTGTCCAATCTTGAGGTTTGAGGAACGTTTCGTACAGTTCAGCCTCTGGTGTATTCGGTTCGGGTTGGTAGCCGTATTCCCAACGAACTAAGGGAGGGAGAGACATGAGAATCGATTCGGTACGTCCGTTCGTTTGCAAGCCAAAGATCGTTCCTCGGTCATACACCAAGTTAAACTCGACATACCGACCCCGGCGATAAAGCTGGAAATTGCGTTCGCGATCGCCATAGTTCATATCTCGCCGCCGCTCGACAATTGGCACATAAGCTAGTAAAAACGAATGACCGCACTCCTGCACCCAGGCAAACAGTTGTTCCCAGGTTCGGGGTTCTACCGCCCCCAGTTCCTTGCTGTAGAGGGCTGCTGCTTTTTCTGGGTGGGGTCCTTTATACAATTCCCCGGTTCCGTCTTGATAGTCAAAAAACAGTCCGCCAACGCCTCGTGTTTCTTGACGGTGTTTGAGATAGAAATATTCATCACACCAGCGCTTGAATACGGGATAGTACTCGGAGTGATGATTGTCACAAGCGGTTTTTAGGGTTTTATGGAAATGAGCCGCATCTTCGGCAAAGGGGTAGTATGGCGTTAAATCGGCTCCTCCACCAAACCACCAAACCGGTCCCGCCTCAAAGTAACGATAATTTAAGTGAACCGTGGGAATATAAGGACTGCGCGGATGTAGCACCATAGATGTACCCGTGGCATAGAAGCCATGACCTGCGGCTTCTGGACGTTGGGTTAAAATCGAGGGCGGAAGTTGAGTTCCCCATACTTCAGAAAAATTAACACCCCCTTGTTCAAAGACAGCGCCATCCCGGATTACACGAGAACGACCCCCGCCTCCTTCTTCCCGCTGCCAAGAATCTTCCTGGAACTGACCCGCACCATCAAGTTCTGCCAAGGAGTCACAAATAGTGTCTTGGATCTGTTGCATGAACTGCTTCACTCTATCCCTAGAGTCAGTGGCAGGTAAGGAACGATTAGGATTTGTGGTCGGTGTCTGAGCTGCGGTCATAATTTCAATAGTAAATACAGTATTACCTAAACCTGAAGGCTATGGTTAGGCATTTTAAGGGTTCCAGGGTCTATTTTAAAGGTTTATGGTGTCAACTATGCCAACTAATTGCTAAGTAGTCGGACTTTCATTAAAGTCGGGCGGTGGGGAAAAGGGAAAAGGGAACGGGCAATAGGGAACAGCAAGGATTTGAGGCTAGTTAACATTTCTTAGGACAGCCGACAGAATTTATATCCAGGTACTTAGCAATACAGTGTCTTGCCGAATGTAAGATAAACAATGCTGAAGCGTCGCGATAGGAGGCGTGTTGTGATTCTAAATTTTTCCTTTAAGCTAATCGCAGGTCAAGAGGGGCTTTGGTGCAAATTTTCCCTCTTTCGGACTTATCGCGCCCTCAGTAATGCTCCGGTGGATGTTCTGTGGCAAAAATTAATCAATTTGGCAGATGTCTCTTGGAATCCTTTGCTCTGTAGTACAAATGCACCAAGAGGCTTAATCCCGAAACCTGGCTTGATTTACCAGGTGGTAACGCGCCTGATTCCCATTCCGGTGCGAGTGTTTGTCGAACGGGTATTGCCGGGTGAATTAATTAGCGTCCGGATGCTGGCAATTCCGGGGGTGGAAAATCGAGTGACATATCGGGTGGAGTCAGGCTTGTGCGGGACGTATGTATCCTTTTCGGTGACAATGCGGGGATGGCTATCTCCCTTACTATGGTGGTTTATTCGCCCCTATGCTGCCCGTGTCGCGGCTGAATTAGCTCAAGCGGCAGAACAGGGAGTGGTTGTTTAGAGGAAGCTGGGGTGATGGAGTGATGGGGTGATAGGGTGATGGGGTTAACTAACAGTGATGGGAAGCAAACAAATGACGAATGACGAATGACGAATGAGCAATCAGCCGTAACCTATTAAGATTGATGAAGATGTTTGTCCCAGCACATTGTCACCCTAGGAACTTGTCCTGATTATGGTTGATACCCATTCAGTTTTAGACGTACTACGCCCCGTGCAAGACCCTGAACTCCAAAAGAGTTTGGTGGAATTGAATATGATCCGCAACGTGAAAATCGACGGCGGGACGGTTAGCTTTACGCTGGTGTTAACTACACCTGCCTGTCCGTTGCGAGAGTTTATTGTGGAGGATTGCCAAAAGGCGGTGAAGCAGCTTCCGGATGTGGAAGAGGTTGTGGTGGATGTGACAGCAGAGACACCGCAGCAGCAATCGTTACCCGATCGCCAAGGGATTGATGGCGTGAAAAATCTAGTCGCGATTTCCAGTGGGAAGGGCGGTGTGGGCAAAAGTACCGTGGCGGTGAATGTGGCAGTTGCCCTCGCTCAGACGGGAGCAAAGGTGGGTCTGATTGATGCCGATATTTATGGACCGAATACCGCCGCGATGCTGGGATTAGCCGATGCCAAGGTGATGGTGCAACAGAGTCCTCAAGGAGAGGTACTTGAACCCGCTTTTAACCATGGCATTAAATTGGTGTCGATGGCATTTCTGATTGATCCCGATCAGCCAGTGATTTGGCGGGGACCGATGTTAAATGGTATTATTCGCCAGTTTCTGTACCAGGTGAATTGGGGAGAATTGGATTATTTGATTGTGGATATGCCGCCGGGAACCGGGGATGCTCAGTTGACCTTAGCCCAAGCTGTACCTATGGCTGGGGCGATCATTGTGACAACGCCGCAAAATGTAGCTCTCTTGGATTCCCGGCGCGGTTTGAAGATGTTCCAGCAATTGGGGGTTCCGGTATTGGGCATTGTTGAAAACATGAGTTATTTTATTCCACCGGATCTGCCTGATCGCCAGTATGATCTGTTTGGGTCGGGTGGCGGTGAAAAAACCGCTCAGGAATTAGACATACCTTTGCTGGGATGTATTCCCCTAGAAATTAACCTGCGGCAAGGGGGCGATCGCGGCTTACCCATTGTCGTGGCTGAACCGGAATCGGCATCAGCTCAAGCGCTGATCGCGATCGCCAAGGCGATTGCGGCAAAAGTGTCTGTTGCTGCCCTAAGCCGTCATTAAATGCTGATTAGAAACAGTAAGAGAAGAAGGGGAAAAAGGAATTATAGGGTTAGAATATAATGCATTCTTCCCTATCCATCCTTATTTTCAACTAGCCTAGGATTTGATCAGGGATTATCCAAAATAGTTTGGAAAAATTCCTGAACAGGGCATCTTCAGAGCGCTAATTGCTAAAAACGTCAATCGCATTCCCCAACGATTATGTTCCAAAAGTCATTGTCCCGTACCCAAATGCGCTGGCTTATGTTCCTGAGCCGATGGCAGGAACTAGACTGGCAGCTATTATTTGTTACCATAAGTCTCACCTTCCTCGGTGGGGTAATGATTCGCAGCGCCGAAATAAATGAGGGGCTAACCGATTGGTGGTGGCACTGGATCATTGGGGGTATTGGTTTAACGCTGTGTCTACTCATCGCGCGATCGCGCTACGAAATCCTACTCCAATGGCATTGGATGATTTATGCAGCCACTAATATGGCGTTGTTTGCGGTGATGATTATGGGGACGACGGCAAATGGCGCACAACGGTGGCTGAATATCCTAGGTTTTCACGTTCAACCGTCGGAATTTGCCAAAATTGGCTTGATTATCACCCTCGCCGCGATTATCCACTGGCAACCGGCTTCAACATTAAATGCGGTATTTCGCGTCTTAGCGATTGCGGCAGTTCCGTGGCTATTTGTATTTTTAGAGCCAAACTTGGGAACTTCATTGGTGTTTGGGGCGATTACGATGGGAATGCTCTATTGGGGAAATGCTAATCCCGGATGGTTAATTTTATTCGTGTCTCCCATCGTTTCCGCGATCATGTTCAATGTATTTTTGCCCGGATGGTTTGTCTGGGTAGGAGCGATGATGCTGATTGGTTGGCGGACTTTACCGTGGTCCTTCTTTGGTGGGATTGGAGCATTGGTTGCCAATGTGATTTCGGGGGGATTAGGAAACTTGTTGTGGGGATTGCTTCAAGATTATCAAAAAGACCGATTGCTTCTTTTCTTAGATCCGGATAAAGATCCCTTAGGCGGAGGATATCACTTGATTCAGTCTCGAATTGCCATTGGCGCAGGTCAACTCACGGGAAGAGGACTGCATCAGGGGACGCAAACCCAACTCCACTTTATTCCGGAACAGCACACCGACTTTATCTTTTCTGCCATTGGTGAAGAACTCGGATTTATTGGCTGCTTGTTCGTCCTATTTACCTTTTGGCTATTGTGTTTACGGTTAGTGATTATTGCCCAAAATGCTAAGGATAACTTTGGCTCACTATTGGCAATTGGTGTCCTATCGATGATTGTGTTTCAAACGGTGATCAACATCGGCATGAATATTGGTTTAGCCCCCATTACCGGGATTCCACTACCGTTGTTAAGTTATGGGCGATCGGCATTACTGGCAAATTTTTTAGCGATTGGATTAGTGGAATCGGTTGCCAATCACCGACACCGATTGAAGTTTTAGTTATTCGTCATTGGTTATTGGTCATTTGTCCTTATGTAAGGATAGGACTTTGGCAAATGCTCTATATGTAGTGGACTGACACAGCTAAAATTGTAGAATAGATTTGACGTTTAACCCTTCGACTTCGCTCAGGGTTAAACCGGGCGCAAGCCTTGCGCCCCTACAATGCTAATCCACCAATTAAGGTGTGCCACGCCGCCATCGTGGGGAGAGCGTAGCGTAACGCACCTTGACCAATATATAGGGTATGGCTGGGTAAGGTTTGAGGACAAATTAGCTAAATGAGCCGGCAGCACATTATAGTAAGCTTAAGAGATAGAGATTTAGGGGTAAACATCGATGATTTTTCCTGGTTCAATTGTGCGCGTCATTAACGGCGATGATACTTACTATAAATTTGAAGGGATAGTCCAGCGCATTGGTGATGGAAAAGCCGGTGTACTGTTTGAAGGTGGTAACTGGGATAAAATTGTCACATTCAATTTATCGGAACTCGAAGAGGTCAAACCTAAAGGGAAGAAGTAAGAAGAAGCTGTGATGTTTGATCAATGATTCGTGAACAAGAATAGATGCTTGTTAAAAAAGGTGCGTTACGCTTCGCTAACGCACCCTACAAAACAAAAAAACACAACAAAGGACAAAGGACAAAGGACGAATGACAAAGGACTAAACTATGCGTCTTCCTTTACCCCAGTTTACGGCTGGAGAACGGCCTGATAATCACATTGCGGAAGTAATAGAAACGGCAACTACAGAATTTCTGGCACAATGCCTAGAGCCAGAAGACTTGAGTTTTCCTGTTATGCCACCTTTTGGCAGTTGGGTCAAATCCGTTGATGAAGAATCGGGAAATCAGGTTATGGCAGTCGTTTACTATGCCACAACTAGCCCAATTGATTCAGTTCACCGGGCTGTCGCGTTGGGATTGTCACTGGCAGAATTGCGAGAGCAACAACCGCAAATTTTTGCCATGCTGAAAACGGAGTTTCGGGCAGCGATTGTTGGGTTTATACCGCCTAGTGAGGGACATAATGGTGACCAACCCTCTAGAGGACGAGCCTATCAATATTTACCTCCTCGTCCGCCGCAAATTCATCAAGCTGTCTATCAATGTCAACCAGACGAGATTATTTACTTTAGTGAACAGTTGGATTTTTTACGAACTCTTCTCTTAGTGACTGGAGCGCCAGTGGAAGCGCTAACAGCGGCAGCGATCCGAGAAATCTATCAAATCCGTAAGGGCGATCGCGACTGGTTAGTTCAAGCAGGGCGAACCTTAAGTGTTTTACTCAAGGATGATTATGACCGTTTGCGATATATTTTGAGTCAACTGCATTGGTAAGTATTGTAAAGTTTCAATAAGAATATAGTCAGATGTAGTCATGTTGGGTAATATATAGACATGAAACTCTCAGACTATGCCAAAAAAGTAGGAATCAGTTATCGAACTGCCTGGAGGTGGTGGAAACAAGGAAACTTGATCGGTCATCAATTGCCGTCTGGTACGATAAGATTATAGCCGAGTTAAAATCTCACGGACAATAATGCTACTAGCCCAAAGACATATAATCAAAAAAGGGCATCGTCTTTGGAGGTCGATAAATCGCTTGTCTTGGCAGTCTAAAAATCTTTACAACTCAGCCAATTATCTCATCCGTCAAAACTGGATTTATGGTCATGGGTATTTGACGTATAATCAGATGGCTTCCTTGATGAAAGAGACCGAACAATACAAAGCCTTACCCGCGAAAGTATCGCAGCAAGTTTTAAGAGGATTAGATCGGAACTGGAGATCCTTTTTCGCCGCGAACTCTGAATTTAAAAAGCATCCA
>NZ_JAVKEA010000002.1:0-30078 GCF_040221695.1 Coleofasciculus sp. E2-BRE-01
GTGCTAAATTGTTAGTTTGATTTGCCGGAACATGGGACAGCAATAGCTTTAACCAATTTTACCCGGATTTCAAGAGAGTTTTGAGGCGGTGAAAAGCGGCAATCATTGTGTGGCAAGCTTCCTGGTTCATTAAAGCTGATAGTTTAGCCCACTAAGTCCGGAAGACCCACATCAACGACCCTCATCATTCTAAAAATTAGACGGCAAATAAAGAAAGCCGTGTCGCGTTAGAGCCCCCGTTTGTTAGATGGTGTGGAGATGAAGCTTGATCCAAGAGGGACGCGATCGCACAAAATTCCATCCTATATAATATAACGGTGCAATTCTTCTCCACACTTTATTTAGCATTAAATTGTTTTTTTGTCAAATATGCCCCTCTCGCCAGTGCCGAAATTAGGTCATTGGGGTATGGTTGTAGTCTTTGAATTTTTGCGCCCCTACACATCCCCAACCTAGGACGGGTTGCGGAAATACTTGAGCAGCTTTGTAAATACGATGAAGCTGGGGGAGCTGGGGAAGCTGAGGGAGATAGTATAAGCAAGATCCCCGACTTCTCCAAGAAGTCGGGGATCTGTCTGTGTACCTCACTTAGTAAGAGACAATCCTTTAATTTATGAGGCGCACATCGCCAAGAGGACAGACAAACCACGACCAGATCAGCGATCGCACCCGTTCATCACCAACCAAGGACAAATGACAAATGACTAATGACTAATAATGATTCCCCACCTTACGATGATGTACCGCCGTCATCGCATCCGTCTTAGACACTCGTCCCGCCGAAACGGTGGCATAAATAGTCCAGTGATCGCCACAATCTAAGCGACTTTTCACTTCACATTCCATATAGGATAAAGCATCAGCTAAAATCGGAGAACCATTGCTGGCAGAATAGGTTTTAATCCCCTCAAAACGGTTTGCACCGGGCGGGAAACGCTTGAGGAAATGCTTCATCAGCCCTTGGTAATTCCCAGCTTCCAAGACATTGAGAACAAAGCGATCGCCCACATACATAAACGACTCAATCGCCCGATCCTTTGCCACCGCCACCGATACGCCCAAGGGTTTAAATGACGCTTGCGCTACCCACGACGCTACCATCGCACTGGTGATATTCCCCTTTTTGGCAGTAATAACATATAGCCCACTGCTGAGTCGCCCCAAAGCTTTATCCAAATCACTATCCAGGGACTTCGTTTGCTTAATTGTGCGATCGCGTGACAACCATTGTCCTAAATCAGTCCCGGCTTCTTCACATAACTGATAAACCTGTTCGTCGGGTGTATCCTTAACTAAAATTGGCGCAAATCCTGGCGTTAGTCCTAAATCCCGGAACTTATTCACCAACAGATACGCCGATTCACTCTCACCCGCCCCCGATTCAAACACACCAAAGGATTGCTTCGGATTCGTCGCCCCTAAAATTGTACCCATCGCAGTTTGGGCGACAGCAGCAACCTCTCCCGTCGTCGGCGGTGTACCCATCACCACCCCAGAGGCAATACTCATCAATTCCTTAATCTCTTGCGGATCAGTCGATCGCAAATCCATCATATCCACCGCTACACCCGTCTTGGTAATCCCATGGGCAATGGCTTGGGAAAGGCGATCGCTATATCCGTAATCAGAGATATAAAATACAGCAACCGTCGTGTCTGCTTTTGCCTGTTCCTCACTCCAGCGCCGATACCGTCCGGTGAGTTCACTCAGGTTGTGATAGAGTAAGGGTCCATGACCTGTAGCAATGGTGCTAATTTCGGGTAACTTGTCCATCCGTTTTAGGGCGGATAGCACCGAACGGGCATTGGGACCCATTAAACAGTCATAGTAATATTTAAAGTCGTTTTCGATCAGGTCGATGTCTTCATCGAAGGTGTAATCATCACAATAGTGCATCCCAAAAGCATCACAGGTAAATAGAACCTGGGTTTTGGTATCGTAGGTGAATATCGTATCGGGCCAATGGAGATTCGGGGCAATTACGGCTTCCAGGATATGCCCATTTCCCAAATCAACGCGATCGCCATTTTTGACGATTTGCGATTGAAACGGCTGATTCACCCAATTTTCCAGGAATTGGATCGCCACTTTTGAACCCACAACTGTAATATTGGGGGCAAGTGCCAAAATATCTTTAACTAAGCCACTGTGATCCGGTTCCGTGTGGCTAACCACCAGATAATCTAATCTGGCTGGGTCAATTAATCCCGTCAATGTATCGAGATAGAGTTGGCGAAACTTTTCATGAGAGGTATCCACCAACGCTGTTTTTTCACTCTGAATCAGGAACGAGTTATACGTCGTACCATTCTGTAAACCAAATTCTATATCAAAGCGATCGCGATCCCAATCCAGCGATCGGATTGCTGTGGTATCCGGGGCAATTTCGGTAGTCTGCATCGTCAACCGACGCTGAATTCCCTCTGCTACTGCGACCATCGGTTGTCTCCTTTCTTATATCAACTTCATTTACTCTGCTTTTTAATTATCTTTACATATTAATTATAAGTTTGAGATTAAAATAGCTTATTAAAATGATTCAGGATTGAATATCCAGTTCCTCTAAACAATGATTATTTCCTTCTGCCTTCTCTCCCCCTGGATTTCACGTTTTTCCGGATGCAGTCAGGCATATAGAGAATGAGAGAAAGGTAGATGCACCCTGATGACTCCCCTCAACGCCTATTTCTCCTTCGCGTTGAGGGTTTTTTCTTAATTTTCGCCAATCTACCGATTAGGACTGAATATCATAATCAACATCAAGCTGATTAACCACACTCATCGCGCCGCCTTCGTAGGCTTCTTCCGTGGCTTGATTGCGTTCATTCCAGGTATCCACATTACCCGTTAACGTAGCAACTCCATTATTCACCGCCACCGTCACCTCTTCGCGGTCAACGAAAGGAGACCAATACAACTCATCTCCAATATCTTCAGCGATTTCGGCATCCGTTTTGGACGCGATCGCATAATCATAATCAAAGACTGTTGCGTCCCAATCGTAGAAAGAAGTCTCATAAGTTAATTGTTCGTAGTCAACGGTGAGATTATTATCCACCGCCATCGCCCCTCTAGCCCGAACCGCAGCATCACCCGCTTGCCACTTCTCAAAGTAGGAATCCACCACACCCGTGAGAGTAACCATGCTATCACTCACTGCCACATCAACTTCACTCGCTTCTACATAGGGATCACGCTCAAGTGCATTCTTAACATTAGTGGTAATAAGCTGTTCGGCATTTAAACCATAATGTCAAGAATGGCAAAATCTTTGTAGTGCGAGCATCTTGCTCGCTACCCATTCCCAATTTAAATGCTTGACAGCTTATCACTCTGGCTTACCTCGTCAACAGGTTCTACATTAATCTGGTTTTCTACGTTCCAGACACCCACCGTATTACTCGCATCTTGTGCCGCTGCATTCTTAGCTTTCAGATTATCAACGTTACCCGTGAGCATAACCTCGCCATTATCTACAGCCACATTCACATTAAAGCTAGCCACACGCGGGTCATACAGTAGCGCATCCTTAACCGCATCCTGAATTTCCGCATCGGTTACATCCGCATACATCTGCTTGCGGATCATTTCATCACGCGCCCACCACTCAACATGGTCAAGGCTATCTAATCTAGAACGAACTCACCTCTGTCGTAAGTAAAATTTGTCAATCGGAAACAGGCAAATGCCATCCGGCAACTGATTTAACCCCAGCCAATAATGCTGGGCAGTAGGCGAAATCCCTCTTTAATAAGAGAATAAGTTTCTGAATTTTCTAACTATCAAGGGATGTAGCAAACCCCTGAACAGAGCGAACATAGAATTAGATGAGTCGTTTAATAAAGGTCTATACGCTATGTTCTATCAAAATTCACAAACTTCAAAAAACTCCCTGACACGAGGAATTTCTGCACTAGCGGCTGGTTCTGCTTTACTTTTCGGTACACCGTTACTTGTACCGGAGGTAGCACAGGCTCAAAACCAGATGGTAGTCGCTCAGGCTGCTACTATTCCAGCAACGAGCGCTCAAAACCAGACGCTACATTTGAATAATGACAAAACTTATTCGTACAATCTGGAAGTTGCCCGTGGTACAACGGTCGATGGGATGTACATTCCTGCTGGTGCAACAATTCTGGGTCGCTATGAACCAGCAAGTGGGGGATTGCGCTACGTCGCGACAGGCGTGAGAATGAACGGTCGCACCTACAACCTTGATGCCACTTCAGAGGTGATTGAAGACCAAAAAGACCCACGGGATACCTCCACCGGATCAATCGCAGAAGATGCGGGTATCGGTGCTGCTGGTGGGGCAATATTAGGTGAAGTTTTCGGCGATGCGGGCATTGAAGAAATCATTGGCGGTGCTGTCGCGGGTGGTGTCGCTGGTAATGTTACGGCTGACCGAGTGGTTGTGGTGGAACCGGAGGAAACGATTGTCCTCTACGGCAGCTAGAGTGTCGGTTCAGTAAAATAACTTGACAGAATGTGCAAAATCTGCATAATTTAAAGGCAAGCATTTGGGTAAACCGATCAAGTCACTTCTCAAAAGCTTGCCAATTAATCTAGCTAATGCGATCGCGCTCCCGAATGCTCAACTCCAGTATGTATCGTCTGAGTCTGACTCTTGGTCAGCAGAAGCGGTTTGATTTCGTACCTCGGTGTCTTGGTCATCTTCTGAACCCTGTCGGATTTGACGGCATCTAGAAAGGAGTTCTTCAAGATTTTCTTCCATATCTTTTAGATCAAGTAGCTGGAGTTGGTTAGAAAAGGACATTTTTTTATTCTCTTAACTGTTTACCCTTGCCTATTTCCAGTATTCCAGATTGACTAATAAATTCAGTGTATTACTTGTGTTTTTTTTGTAAAGTTATCGCTAAAAAATGATAAAGAAAATATTCCTTGAAAAATTTAATTCAATTATTCTTTGACAAAGTAGATAAACAAAACTTAAACTCTAGAAAAATCGAAATCAAACCTAACCTCCCGTCCCCCTTGAAAAGGGGGAAGCCAGAGGATGCTTCACTTTTTGCTCCATGGGGGAGACCAGATGTTGCTTCGCTTTTTTTGCACGGAAGGGGGAGAATTCAAAGCTTCTATTCTTGCAGGAGAGAGGTTTGAAGAGAGGTTCACATTTCCTTGAAGATGAACAACTTTCTCTACGGCTCTAAGTGTTGATAGCTAAGGGTTTCGGCTTTGTGCAGCAAGCCCTAAATATCTATCGTTTCGGCTATACATCTTAACCTGCAATATTCTTGGTTATAGCCACAAATTTAATCCCCAAAAAAATTAAGTGGCAATCGGCAACAAGACAAGAATAAAATTTAGGATAACGACTATGTAAATAGTAGAGTAATAAGTCAGCGTCTCCACCCGTTAAGACAATCGGGCTGCTAGGGAAACGCTGTAACCAATCGGCAATAAACTCTCGAATTCCTGCTAATAGAGTATAAATAACGCCACTTTCAATCGCGGTCAAGGTATCTATCGCCCAACGGTTGGGTAATTGGCGCTTAAGTGAGATAGACGGTAAAGCGGCTGTGTTGTGGGCTAAGGATTCGAGTTGTAATTTGAGTCCTGGTAAAATAGCGCCGCCGACAAGATGACGATGATCATCAACACCCGTAAAGGTTAGTGCTGTCCCCGCATCAATCACCAGCACGGGATAATTATAGGCTTCCCCCGCCCCTAATACAGCGAGGGCGCGATCAATACCCAAGGTGGGATAGACGCCTAACAGAGGTATATCCTCTAGAGTAATAACGTGGGCAACTGGATAAGTTTGCCACAATGGAGTTTGCTCAGGAATGACTGAAGCGATATAAAGGGGTAGGTATGGATTGGAGGAATAACCAGAAAGGAAAAGTTCACCGAAGATGGTGGTAGGTAGAAGACCAGATGTCCAGTGTTGGATGATCGATTCCACCTCTGTTGCTGGGAAATGCTGGGTATCCCAAGCCTCTTGGAGAGCATCTCCCGCAAACCAAGCCCAGTGCAGCCGAGAGTTACCAATCATCAATGCGACATAGTGGTCTGGGAGAGTCATGTGCGGTTAGAATTGCTTAGACATTAAGGATGAGTGAGTGAACAGTTTAAACGTATACCATTGGGTGTAATCAACGTTTCATCCATCAGCGCAGACCCATGACCCATTCTGTTAGATGTTTGACGTCTCAAAGCAGTAGTTAACCCTACCAATCCCCAAAACAATTGATTGGCTGATCTACCCATTATTAATCAACTGCATCTAGTGTTAGGGAAGGGAATAATCTGCCAAATTATAGGTTGATCCTGATCAGGCGCAAATGCGATAAGTAATTAGATCCATCTTACGGCTTAGGAGAAAGGTTGCCTTTAGCTTGAGTATTGGATAATGATGGAGTAAGGAGGTTCATGCATGTACGTACCCGTTTGGCCCGGTAAAAGTTACCCTTTAGGAGCAACCTGGGATGGTAAAGGCACAAATTTTGCCTTGTTCAGTGAGAACGCAACGGCTGTCGAGCTTTGTTTATTCGATGATCAGGATGAGGAGACACGCTTCGAGTTGACGGAAGTCAGCAACTTCGTCTGGCATGGTTATTTACCGGGTATTGGTCCGGGACAACGGTACGGTTTCCGTGTCCATGGTTCCTTTGCACCGGAGGAGGGTCATCGCTTCAATCCCAATAAACTGCTCATTGACCCTTATGCTAAGGCATTGGATGGCGAGATTGGTTACGGGGAGGAAATCTTTGGTTATCCGTGGGATGATCCAGAAAAGGACTTGGCATTGTCTGAACGTGATGATGCTCATCTGATACCCAAAGCCGTGGTTGTCGATGAATCCTTTGACTGGGAAGAGGACGAACTGCTGCAACGACAGGCTCACGAAACGATTATTTACGAAACCCATGTTAGGGGCTTCACGAAGCTAAACCCAGACATCCCCGAATCCTTACGCGGAACTTATGCGGGACTCGCACATCCTGCCGCGATCGCGTATCTTCAGACTTTAGGGATTACGGCGGTAGAATTGCTCCCCGTGCATCACTTTTTGTCCCAACCCGGACATTTAGTGGATAAGGATTTAAAGAATTACTGGGGTTATGATTCCATAAACTATATGGCACCCCATGCTAATTACAGCGCCAGTGGCACTCAAGGGCAACAGGTGCGTGAGTTTAAGGAAATGGTCAAGGCGCTACATAAAGCGGGGATTGAGGTGATTCTGGATGTCGTCTACAATCATACCGGCGAAGGCAATCATCTCGGTCCCACGCTTTCCCTACGCGGCATTGACAATGTAGCCTATTACCGCGTAATGGAAGATGACCCTCGCTATTACATGGATTTTACCGGCTGTGGTAATTCCCTGAACGTGCGTCATCCCCAAGTCCTGAAGCTGATTATGGACAGCCTGCGGTATTGGGTGCTACAGATGCATGTGGATGGCTTCCGCTTTGACTTAGCCTCGGCATTGGCGCGAGAACTCTATGAGGTAGATAGTCTGGCGGCATTCTTTGATATTATTCACCAAGACCCGGTTCTCTCGAATGTGAAGTTGATTGCTGAACCCTGGGATGTGGGTATGGGCGGCTATCAAGTGGGTAAATTCCCTTTGCTATGGTCCGAGTGGAATGGGCAATATCGGGATACGGTGCGCGACTTTTGGCGCGGTGAAGATAGCAGTTTAGCTGAATTTGCCTATCGGTTCACCGGAAGTTCTGACTTGTATGAGTCGAACGGACGCCGACCGAGTGCTAGCATTAACTTTATTACTGCTCATGATGGGTTTACCCTGAATGACCTGGTAAGCTACAACGAAAAGCATAACGAGGCAAATGGGGAAGAAAACCGGGATGGGGAAAGCCATAACCGTGCCTGGAATTGTGGGGCGGAAGGCGAAACCGATGATCCAGAGATTCTCCAGTTAAGGAATAGACAACGGCGCAACTTTTTGGTCACGCTGATGTTATCCCAAGGTGTCCCCATGCTACTAGGCGGCGATGAAATTGGGCGAACGCAAGGGGGCAATAATAATGCCTACTGTCAGGATAGTGACATCTCCTGGTTTGATTGGGATTTACCGGAGGAAAATGCCGCCCTTCTCGACTTCACCCGTGAACTGATCTATTTCCGCCGCCAGCATCCGACATTCCGGCGACGCAAGTGGTTTCTCGGTCGAGCGATTCATGGTTCTAGCGTTAAGGATATTGGTTGGTTCAACCCCGATGGCGGCGATATGACCGAGGATCAATGGATGGCGGGGTATACCAAGGCGATCGGTATTTTCTTAAATGGTGAAGAAATTGCCACGCCGGGAGAGGAGGGGGAACGAGTCATGGATGAGAGTTTCTTCATCTGCTTCAATGCTCACTATGAGATGATTGAATTTACGCTCCCTCCAGGATTGCAAGCCAGAGAATGGGTGGTGGTGATTGACACCGACAAGCCTCGTTTTGTCGAGGAAGAAATCAGCTATACCGAGGATAAGCCGATTCCAGTTACCGCGCGATCGGTGATGGTGTTGCGACGACGATAAGGTAGAGACGCGCCATGGCGCGTCTCTACTCGGGTAGGGGCGACCCGCTTGCATAAATGAACAACTGTATCCATTCAATTGGGTCGGGTCGCCCTCCACTTACTTACGGCAGATTGCAAGGGCATTGACAAGCTAGGGCTGGTTTATGTTGTTCATTTATCGGTGGGGAGGGCGGGTTTTGTTGTTCATTTATTGGTTGGGAGGGCGGGTTTTGCTGTTCATTTATTGGTGAGGAGGGCGGGTTTTGTTGTTCATTTATTGGTGAGGAGGGCGGGTTTTGTTGTTCATTTATTGGTGAGCAGCTAAATTTAGTCCCTAAACCCGCCCCTACAATTGTCCCTAAACCCGCCCCTAGACTATTGCTTTATCCTCTTGATTCACGACCCGATTTAACTTGCCACTGTGATACCCTTCTAAATCTAGGGTGACATACAAAAATCCCAAATCTTGAAACGCTGATACCAGGGTCGGTAAATCCATGGTCAACACAAATTGTTTAATTTGTTCCGGCGATAATTCAATGCGTGCAGTATCCCCTTGAGAACGCACCCGCAAATTTTTCCACCCTAATTTCCGTAAATAAACTTCTGCCCGCCCTACCCGTTGCAGTTTCGCGATCGTAATTTCTTCGCCATAAGGAAAGCGAGAACTTAAACACGGTTGGGCAGGTTTATCCCACCACGGAAGCCCTAACTGTTGCGACAGTTGGCGCACTTCCGCTTTCGTCACCCCCACTTCCGCTAAAGGCGATCGCGCCCCTCGTTCTTGCGCCGCTTGAATTCCTGGGCGATAGTCCCCTAAGTCATCAGCATTGACGCCATCCACGACATAGGGATAACCCCGTTGTAGCGCTAAGGGTTTCAGGGTGTCGTGAAGTTCACTTTTACAGAAATAGCAACGGTTAACCGGATTCGCCGTATAATTGGGATTATTCATTTCATCGGTTTGCACCAATTCATGAGGAATGCCAATTACCGCCGCTTGAATCCGGGCATCTTCCAATTCCTCAGGTAACAGAGATGGGGACTCGGCGGTTACCGCTAAAGCGCGATCGCCTAAAACATCATAAGCAATCTTGGCAACTAAGGTGCTATCAACTCCTCCAGAATAGGCAATCAATGCCCGATCCATTTGAGCAAATAAGCGGGTGAGTTGTTCAAGTTTATTATTTAACATGGTTGTCAAGACAGATGACTTCAAGGCAGAAGGCAGAAGTTATGCCTTATTGTAGGGGATTGTAGGGGCGGGTTTAGCCGTTTAATTGGCGGGTATACCGATAAGTTATCAACAAAACCCGCCCTCTTGTCGTTTAGATTTGAGCTAAATGGTAAATGACGAGCCGTTTAATTGACGGGTATACCGATAAGTTATCAACAAAACCCGCCCTCTTGTCGTTTAGATTTGAGCCAAATGGCAAATGACGTAGCTTGCTTGGAGAAGAGCGAGTATGACACAAACAAAAGACAAATGACCAATACCAAATTACGCCAAAAGTGATTCCCCTTGTTCGTCCGACGTTGCCAACTCTTCCAACCGTTCCTGCTGATCCTGGGTAATACAGGCTTGAATCACAGACTCTATATCCCCTTCCAACAGGCTATTCAGCGAATAGTTTTGACTCAAGCGATGATCCGTCACCCGATTGTCCTTATAGTTATAGGTGCGAATCTTCTCCGATCGCGAACCCGTCCCCACCTGCGAGCGCCGCATCGAGGTTACAGCTTCCTGTTGCTCCCGCAGCTTCATTTCATACAGTTTAGCGCGGAGAATTTGCAACGCCCGCTCTCGGTTTTGCAGTTGAGAACGCTCCTCCGTACAAAAGATCCGAATCCCAGTCGGCTTGTGGAACAGATCAACCGCTGTTTCCACCTTGTTCACATTCTGTCCACCAGCACCACCGGAACGGGCTGTGGAAACCTCCAAATCCTTCGGATCAACCTCAATTTCCACATCATCCACTTCTGGCATTACCGCCACAGTCGCGGTTGAGGTATGAACTCGTCCTCCTGCTTCCGTCACCGGGACTCGTTGCACCCGATGAACACCCGCTTCAAACTTCAGCTTGCTATAAACCTGTTCCCCTTGAATTTCCAGAATCGCCTCTTTAAACCCACCCATGTCAGCCGGGGACTCGCTCAATAGCTTCACCCGCCAGTTCTGAGTTTCGGCATAGCGCGAGTACATTCGCACCAAATCCCCTGCCCAAATACTGGCTTCGTCGCCCCCGGTTCCTGCCCGAATCTCCAACATGATGTTCTTATCATCATTAGGATCACGGGGCAAGAGTAGGATTTTCAGGCGTTTTTCCAACTCCTCCAGCTTCGTTTGCAGTTCCTCAACTTCCAGGGATGCCATTTCGTGCATTTCACCATCCCCATTGGCTTCCTTGAGGATTTGGCGAGCGCCAGTTAGTTCCTCCTGGGCTGTTTTCCAGAGTTCGTAGGTGCTAACCACTTCCTCTAGGGACGAACGGGCTTTTGCTACCCGCTGCACTTCCACCGGATCAGTGGCAATATCAGGGTCAGCCAAACGGCGCGTTAATTCGTGAAAGGTTTGTTCAACCGATTGTAATTTATCGAGTAGGTAAGTTTCCGCCATGGTTACAGCGATCGCTCCATTAAAATAGCCTAAAAAAGCATTGAATAGCGAAGTCTAACGATTAAGAGTTAGGCTCCGCTACCGTCGAACACACTTCAAGCTCCCTCGCTATTTCTCTTTAGACGATTGCTGCTCCGAGGCATTCCCTTCTAACATGCCGTATTTCCGCATAAAGCGCTCCACACGACCTTCCGTATCAATAATTTTTTGGGTTCCCGTGTAGAAGGGATGATTTCCCGACCACACATCAACATGAATTTCGGGCTGGGTTGAACCAACCGTCATCACAACTTCTCCGTTGCAATAGACTTTGGCGTCTGGATACCACTGGGGATGAATATCAGGTTTTGGCATAGTTACTATCCTCTCTCAGCAAGCGTTGCTTAGTTCTGTCGTTTGGGGCGAAATCACCCCTGATGATTCGTATTCTCTTCTCCCAATTCTAACGCTTCGAGTATTGGGGAGCTTTGCGGGCTTTATGTAAGCCATATTTCTTCCGTTCTTTGGCACGGGGATCGCGGGTTAAATACCCTTCCATCTTCAACGGAGAGCGATTTTCCGGATCAAGTTCACACAGCGCCCGCGCCACACCTAAGCGAATGGCATCCGATTGTCCCGTCAACCCACCGCCGTGAGCATTGACTAAAATGTCGTAATCATTTTCTAGACCCAAAGTTTCCAATGGTGATTTGGTCACCATTAAATAGGCTGGATTGAGATTAAAGTAGACATCGCCGGGACGCCCGTTAACAACGAGTTGACCCGTCCCTGGAACGAGGCGCACCCGGGCAACTGAGGATTTACGGCGACCCGTTCCCCAGTAAACAGCGCGATTTTCCATCGGTTCTGTTGCTTGCATTAGTCTTGTTCTCCTGGAATGGTATCAATGGTTAAGGTTTGAGGTTTTTGAGCGTCATGGGGATGAGCTGCACCCGCGTAAACTTTCAGCTTAGTAAAAAGTTTGCGACCAAGGGAATTTTTGGGCAGCATCCCTTTCACCGCCTTTTCAATAATCCGCTCCGGTAGGCGGGCTTGTAAATGGGCAAAGGTTTCCGTTTTCATCCCACCCGGACGACCGGAATGGCGGCGATAGAGCTTCTGACTGCTTTTTTTTCCGGTCACGACGACTTTCTCGGCATTGACCACGATAACGAAGTCCCCTGTATCCATGTGCGGGGAATAGGTCGGTTTATTTTTCCCTCTAAGAATCATGGCAATTTCAGTTGCCAATCGTCCCAGACGTTGACCTTCGGCATCGATAACGTACCAATTTTGTTCTAAAGAATCCTGAGTTGGCAGGTAAGTTTTTTGCATGAGTTTTTTTGATTACGTATACAGTTAACCTAAACACAATTGAGGGGGCGTCTCAGTCGGCAGCATAAACGTCGGCTGAGTATCAAACCACGTTTTTGGCGGAAACGGCGAGTTAGGGTAACCCACTCGTAACAAACACAGACCCTTTGCTGGCGCTGAATATTTAATCCGCTCTCGTTGTTGATTCACCCACAGTTGAGTAAACTCGTAGGGATCAAGGTTGCCCCGCCCTACCTCCACCAGCATGCCGACAAGTAGCCGCACCATGCCGTATAAAAATCCATCCGCCTGAATTTCAATATGAATAAATGAACCATTCCGGTAACAGTGGGTATCCTGAACCGTGACCCAGGAATGCTTCCGTCCAGAGTTGGCGCGATGGAACGCTGCCAGGTGGTGTTTGCCCCGTAGCGGATTCAGTGCTTCCTGAATCCGATGTTCATCTAAGGGAGCGTGATAGTAATGCCAACAAAACGGTCGCACAAACAGGTTGGGACAAGCGTCTGTATAGATACTGTACCGATACCGACGCCAAATCGCCGAAAAGCGAGCATGCCAATTGGCGGGTACGGGGGCTGATGCCCGAATCAGGATATCCTCCGGTAGTCGGCTATTGAGCAGATGCATCCACCGCTCTCCCGGAATCGGACGACTGCTATTAAAATGGGCGACTTGGGCAGCGGAATGAACCCCTGTATCAGTACGCCCCGCCCCGTGTAAGGTTACGGGTTTTCCTTCGACGGTGGACAGAACTTGCTCAATCTCGGCTTGCACCGTGCGATGGAGAGGTTGTCGTTGCCAACCAGAGAATTTGGTACCCAGGTATTGAATCACCAGGGCGATGCGTTGAGTTGGCTTAACCTCGCACTCGGACATGACTTGAGTTCACACCAGCTCGATGATTGCCATTTCCGCATTATCCCCACGACGGCGCAGGGTTCTGAGTACGCGAGTATACCCACCGTTACGGTTGCCATAGCGATCATTCACCCCTTCAAACAAGGCATGAACTAATTGCTTGTCGTAAATATAACCCAAGGCTTGACGGCGAGACGCTAGGGAGCCATCTTTTGCCAAGGTAATCATTTTTTCCACTTGGGAACGCACAGCTTTTGCCCGCGTTTTAGTGGTGGTGATCCGACCATGACGAATCAACTCCGTAGCTAGGCTTCTGAGCAGCGCTCGACGCTGGTCAGCTGGTTTTCCCAGTTTGGGTACACGACGACGATGACGCATTGTCTTTTCTTCCTCTACAATCCCACAACAATGAACAATTTCTCAATCGAATGGCTAATCGAGTTGACGATTAGCCATTTAGTATAAATCCTTAAGTTGGTTTAGCCGATTTTTCGTGGGGCAATGTAATCCCCAAGCGTTTTTGCAAGGCGTCGATGACTTCTTCGGCAGACTTCTGACCAAAGTTCTTGATTTCGAGTAGATCCTCCTGGCTATAATCTAGTAAATCAGCAACGGAGTTAATTTGCGCTCGCTTGAGGCAGTTATATGCCCGCACCGACAGTTGCAGTTCTTCAATCGGAATTTGGCTGGTTGGATCTTCATCTTCAGGACGACCCACAGGCTCTGGCTTCAGCTCGATATCTTTCAGGGGATTGAATAAATCCACCAGAATATTAGCGGCTTGACTCAGTGCTTCCTGGGGTGACACACTGCCATTTGTCCAAACATCTAAAATTAAGCGGTCTTTTTCCAGGGAACCGTCAATCCGAGTATCCTCGACGCTGTAGTTGACCTTAGTCACTGGCATGAATACGGCATCAAGTTGCAGGAAATCGACTGAAGATGTTTCATCACGCCCCCGTTCTACAGAGCGATATCCTTTGCCTCGTTCGATGCGAAACTCCATTTCCAGTTTGGCACCGTCGGCTAGGGTCGCGATATACTGACCGGGATCAACAAATTCTACGTCCGACGGTAGGTCAAACTGAGCCGATCGCACGGTTGAGGGTCCAGTGATCATGACTCGACCAATATGGGGACCGGGTGTATAACTTTTGAGGACGACTTCCTTCATATTCAGGAGAATTTCTAGGACATCCTCTCTGATTCCCGCAATGGTGGCAAACTCATGATTGACTCCCGCAATCCGGACAGCGGTAATTGCTGTCCCTTCCAGGTTAGACAGGAGAACCCTTCTCAGGGCGTTGCCCACTGTTGTACCTTGACCGCGTTCGAGAGGTTCTAGGACAAATTTGCTATATTGACTTTGATTCTTTAGTGTTTTGGATTCTACGCACTCAATCTGAAACTGCGCCACGGAGTGACCTCCCTCCTTTAATTCATAGGAACCCATCAAAAGCACCAAGCGAGTACTTTTGAATTGTTGTTGCGCCTAACCCACCATTTGGTACAAGTGGCACTAAGCAAAGTATTAGTGGTTGGCATAATTCGCTCGATGCTGACACTTGATTTAGTTGTCGAGTCGAGACGGATGGGGGTTAAACCAACGTGAAGGTTTGATTGAGATATACCCTAAATCAAACTCTGGGTTGGGCTTCCCCAATTCCCGTTCCCAATTTCCCGATCCTAGACGCGGCGTCGTTTCGGGGGACGGCAACCATTATGAGGAATTGGTGTGACATCCCGAATTAGGGTAATTTCTAGTCCTGCCCCTTGTAGGGCGCGAATAGCCGTTTCTCGACCTGCACCAGGACCGCTAACCATTACCTCAATTTGACGCATTCCTTGGTCTGTCGCTCGACGGGCGGCGTTATCGGCAGCGGTTTGAGCGGCAAAGGGGGTGCCTTTCTTAGCTCCCTTAAACCCACTTGATCCCGCTGATGCCCAGGAAACAACATCACCTCGCGTGTCAGAAATGGTGACGATGGTATTGTTGAAGGTGGACTGGATGAATGCCATTCCATTGGGAACGTTTCGTTTCTGCTTTTTTGTACCAGTTTTTTTAGTTGGTCGCGGCATATCGCTTTAGTTGGCTATCTTAATGATGGATGATGGGTGTGAACTGAATAAGAGTGTTACTTCTTCGCTGGTGCTTTTTTCTTCCCGGCAACAGCAATACGTCTACCCCGGCGGGTACGGGCATTGGTGCGGGTTCGTTGACCGCGCACAGGTAACCCTTGGCGATGACGACGCCCGCGATAGGTTCCGATATCAACAAGGCGCTTGATATTCATGGCTTCCCAGCGCCTTAAGTCACCCTCAACCTGATAGTCGCCCTCGACCACCGATCGCAGAGTGGCTACGTCAGCATCGCTTAAATCCTTGACGCGGATATCCGGATTAACGCCCGTTTTTGCCAGAATTTCTTTGGAGCGAGATAGACCAATTCCGTAGATGTAGGTTAGACCAATTTCTATTCGTTTATCGCGAGGTAGGTCTACACTGGCAATTCTTGCCACGGTATTTTTCTCCCTTTTGCTGGTTTTGTGCTACAAATGAGTCTTATAGAGTCTGGTGGATTACCCCTGACGTTGTTTGTGCTTGGGGTTTGGACAAATAACCATTACTCGACCTCTACGTCGAATAACGCGACATTTTTCGCAAATTTTGCGGACTGATGCTCTAACCTTCATGGTTTTTTTAGTTACAACGCAAGCACATTATCATATCATTTTTTGGTTTTCTCGTCAAATAACTCCAGAAATCAACCCTACCGATTTTTATTTTTTGCGAAGTCGGTAGGTGATTCGCCCCTTGCTCAAGTCATAAGGGGTGAGTTCAACTTTGACGCGATCGCCCGGTAAGATTTTGATGTAGTTACGGCGAATTTTGCCAGAAATATGGGCAAGGACGTTGAAGCCATTATCCAAATCAACCCGAAACATGGCGTTCGGCAAGGATTCGGTTACCGTCCCTTCCATTTCAATTAAGTCTTGTTTAGCCAATTTTGTCGTTCCTCAATACAATTGGTCACTAATTCCCCTCCACACAGATATAGATTTGTCCAGGGAGTGTTAACTTATGTTATCAAAATCCTCCCACAAAGAGCCTGTCCCGAATTAAGGGAAGCCTTAGAAATAGTAACGACTTACCCCAGAGGAGAACATCCCTCAAAAGTGAGACGGCGTTCGTTTTCCGGTTTGAGCATTGATGACTTAACTCGACATCACCTGCTTGAGAGAGTCCGTAACCGCCTCCATTGGTCTATCCCCATCAATCTCGCGTAAGATTGAGTGATCGCGGTAAAACTCAATCACCGGCGCCGTCTGTTGACGGTAGACGTCTAAGCGTCGCCGAATCGTCTGCTCATTATCATCTTGGCGTCCCCGTGAGAGTAACCGTTTCAGGATTGATTCATCGGGGACATCCAAATAAATGGCATAATCGCAGCGCTGATCGAGATCCTGAAGTAGATTCTCCAGAAAAGCCGCTTGGCTGACATTACGCGGAAACCCATCCAAAATCCAACCCGTTTGAGTATCCGGTTGCTTAAGGCGATCGCGAATTAGATCCAGAATCAATTTATCTGGCACCAACTCGCCGCCATCCATATAAGACTGCGCCTTTTGTCCGAGTGATGTAGATGCGGCGATCGCACTCCGTAGAATATCTCCGGTAGAGACGTGAGGAATCTGATAAAGCTGAGCGATATGCTGAGCTTGTGTTCCTTTTCCTGCCCCTGGTGGTCCTAAAAAAACTAATCGTGTCATTGGTTATTTGTCTTATGTCATTTGTCTTATGTCATTCGTCCTTTGTCCTTTGTCAATTTGATGTCTGCTCAAGTCCAGCTTTGAATTATCGAGACACCCCATTTGGGTTTAATCAACGACGAACAAAGGACAAGTAACCAATGACCTAGCAGAAATTTTACTGCTTGACCATACCCTCGTAGCGCTGTGAAATCACATACGTTTGAACTTGTTTCGCCGTGTCAATTGCCACACCGACCAAAATCAGTAACGAGGTAGCGCCCAGCCCTCTAAACGTGGTCACTCCCGTCGCACTTTCGACAGCCGTTGGCACAACCGCCACCAGTCCCAGGAAAATGGCGCCCAAAAATGTTAACCGATTCAGCACTCGCTCAATATAGTCGCTTGTCGCTTTACCCGGACGAATTCCCGGAATACTCGCTCCCATTTTCTTCAAATTCTGCGACATATCAACCGGATTCACGATCAATGACGCATAGAAATAGCTGAAAAAGAGAATTAACACCAGATAAACCAGGACATACAGCCAGGGTGTCGGACCATTCGGACTGATATACAGTGCCACCTGATTTACCCCTTGCATGAGCGAACCTAAAAAGCCTTCACCCGTACCACCACGAGCAAAGCCAGCCAGAGATGTGGGCAGAATCAAAACCGCTGAGGCAAAGATAATCGGCATTACCCCACCTTGGTTCAGTCGTAGCGGCAGATAACTCGTTCGTTCTCGATAGAGGCGACGCCCAACTTGTCGTCTTGCCGAGATAATCGGAATCCGGCGCGTTCCCTCCTGCACAAAGACAATCCCGACAATCATCACCAGGAAAACCAGGAGCAAAATGACCACCTTACCAGCCATTTCTCGCCCCCCCGTCTGTGCCAATTCAATCGTTTGACCCAATGTCCGGGGCAGAACTGCCACAATATTGACAAAAATCAACAAGGATGCGCCGTTACCAATCCCGCGTTCGGTAATCACTTCCGAAATCCACATCACAAACATTGAGCCAGCCGTGATGGCTAGCACAGTTTCCACAAAGAACAGAGTTCCGGGATTTGTGGCAAACTGGCTGGCAAAGATTGCCAGACCTACACTTTGCAATATCGCCCAACCGAGGGCAACATACCGGGTAATCTGAGAAATTTTTCTGCGTCCGGCTTCTCCTTCATTCTTCTGCAGATTTTCCAGAGTGGGAATAGCTGCCGTCAGCAACTGTAAGATAATCGACGCATTAATATAGGGCAAAATTCCCAGGGCAAAAATTCCCAAAGCCGAGAATCCTCCCCCGGAGAAAAAATCCAAAATGCCAGCGATAGGAACGTTGCCACCTTGGATGGCTGTGGAAAGTTGTTCCCGATCAATTCCCGGTACGGGTAAAAAGACACCAAATCGGGCTAGAATCAACAAACCGATGGTCAAAAGCAACCGACCTCTAAGACCGGCAGCTTGTGCCATCTGCATAAATGTTTCTTGAGCCGTTGGAGCTTTGTCTCGACTGACGACCATAAAGGGGTACCTCTAGATGACACAGTGTTGACCTCTCCCTGGTATACACAGGGATTCTAATCGGATACTTCGGAACCATTTAACATCGCGTCCCTTCGGATCTTATTAGAGTTCCAGATCAATAACCTGGATGGCGCGGTCAAAAACGCCTTACAGACCTTGGTTAGATCAAGACCTAACTGTATCTCTACTTTTCTCAAACGATTAGCATCACCATTACCCGCCAACGCTAAAAAGTTACGCCTCAATCACTTCACAACTCCCGCCAGCCGCCTCAATTTTTTGGCGAGCGCCAGTCGTGAAAGCAGCAGCTTTAACGTTTAGCGATACAGTCAACTCCCCGTCGCCCAGAATTTTCAGCGGTCCGTCGTTAGTGGTGACGATACCCGCTTCCATCAGTGACGGTAATGTCACCTCTGTATTGGCAGGGAGTGATGCCAACTTACCTACATTTATCGTAGTGTAATGTTTGGGATTAATCACCGTAAAGTGCTTTAGCTTAGGTAAGCGGCGGTACAAAGGCATCTGACCCCCTTCAAACCCCGGTCTTGTACCCCGACCCGATCGCGATTTTTGACCCCGCATGCCAAAGCCACAGCTCGCACCTTGACCCGCGCTAATCCCGCGACCAACACGACGACGACGTTTCTTTGCACCTTTTTGGGATGCTACAGTATGGATTCTCATAATTTAGATGGTTAAACTGAAAACTCTCTCATTTAGGGCAGGTTTTGGACAAAGGTTACTATTCATGGCGAAAAGCGAGTTCCTAAACCCGCTCCTACACAATCAGACATAGAGCTTCTCAATTTCAACCCCGCGTTCTTGCGCCACTTCCTTGAATGTCCGTAGCGCATCTAGGGCATTAATGGCAGCTCTGGCATTATTCAAGGGATTATTAGACCCCAATTGCTTGGCTAAAATATTACGAACTCCTGCCAATTCCAACACCGTCCGTACCGCGCCGCCAGCAATTACCCCTGTACCGGGTGCAGCAGGTCGTACCATAACCTTGGCTCCAACAGCCGCTCCATTAGAGGGGTGAGGAATGGAATTCGACTTGGTTAAGGGAACATCGATGACTTGCTTTTTGGCATCGACAACCCCTTTGCGAACAGCGCCAATCACATCACTGGCTTTGCCCACACCAACACCAACTTGACCACGCTCATTGCCAACGACAACGATTGCCCGGAAACTTAATTTTTTACCGCCTTTGACCACCTTGCTAACCCGACGGATTTGAATAACCCGTTCTTGCCAGGCGCTGTCTTTTTCTTTAGCGCGGCTACTTTTGCGACGATTTGCCATAATTTAAATTTTGCTTTACTTACTTCTAGAAGTCTAACCCAGCTTCACGCGCCGCTTCTGCCAAAGCTTTCACGCGACCATGGTAAAGGTTTCCTCCTCGGTCAAAAACAACCTGAGATATGCCTTTTTCCAACGCTCGCTGGGCAATTAACTGACCCACTTTAACCGAGGCGTCACAAGTGGCACCTGATTTTACCTCTGACTTCAGTCCAGGTTCTAACGTCGAAGCTGCCACTAGGGTATGTTGGTGATAATCATCAATAACCTGCACATAAATGTGCTGATTTGAGCGAAAGACCGCTAATCTTGGACGTTCAGCACTACCTTGGACTGTCCGGCGCACGCGCCGATGTCTACGGCGGACTGATTCTTTACGAGTAAGTTTCATCGGTTATTTCTTCCCTGCCTTACCAGCTTTACGTCTAATCATTTCACCGGCATAGCGAATGCCTTTCCCTTTATAAACTTCAGGGGGACGCACCGCGCGAATTTTAGCCGCTGTGTTGCCGACGATTTCTTTATTGATCCCGCTAACAATCACGTTAGTATTCCCTTCAACCGCTAGCTGCACGTCTTCAGGAGGGACAATTTCCACGGGTTGACTGTATCCGACATTCAGAATTAAGTTACGTCCTTGAACTTGGGCGCGATAACCGACACCTTGGATTTCTAAACGTCTCTCAAAGCCTTGGGAAACTCCTTCAACCATGTTGGCAACCAGGGTACGAGACAATCCGTGGCGCTGACGGGCAAGTCTAGATTCATCCCGCCGCCGCACTTGGATGGTTTCTCCTTCTTGTTCAACGGTGACTTGTTTCGGTAGAACTCGTTGGAGTTCTCCTTTGGGTCCTTTGACGGTAACCTGTTGACCTTCAATGGTCACGGTCACTTTATTGGGAATTGTTATTGGGCGTTTGCCAATACGCGACATGATTTTATACTCCTTATCCGGGCAAAAGAATTCAAAAGAGCTTAAGTGCTGATTTGAGCCGTGCTACCAGATGTAACACAGCACTTCACCACCGATTCCTTGTTGTCGGGCTTCCCGGTCAGTCATGATGCCACTGGACGTGGAAATAATCGCAATACCAATACCACCCAAAACTCGCGGTAATTCCTTGCGATTTTTGTAAACTCTGAGACCGGGTTTGCTCACCCGTTTCAGCGCTCGGATAATGGGTTGACGAGTTTTTCCTTTGTATTTCAAAGAAATAACTAAGTATTTTTTGATGCCTTCCCCAGCTTCTTCAAACTCGGCAATAAAACCTTCCTCTCTCAAGACTTGGGCAATTGCGCGGGTCATTTTTGTTGCTGGGACATTTGTTGTTTGATGCCGCACCAAGCACGCATTCCGAATGCGGGTCAGCATATCTGCAATTGTATCGTTTGCCGCCATTAGTTCCTTCCTATTCTTACAGGCTTATTTCTCCCGGAAAGGCATTCCCATCTCTTTGAGTAAAGCGCGACCCTCTTCATCGGTGTTTGCGGTGGTGATAATTGAGATATCCATGCCACGAATTTGATCGATACTGTCGTAGTCTATTTCCGGGAAAATCAGTTGTTCTCGGATGCCTAAGGTGTAGTTACCGCGACCGTCGAAACTGCGAGGGCTGATCCCGCGAAAGTCACGAATTCGTGGCAGGGCTAAGCTAATTAGGCGATCCAAGAACGAGTACATCCGTTTCGATCGCAGGGTCACCATGACCCCCACGGGCATTCCTTCACGGATTTTAAATCCCGCGATCGCTTTTTTGGCACGGGTGACCACAGGTTTTTGACCGGTAATGATCGCCAGTTCACTCAATGAGGATTCCAGGGCTTTAGCATTTTGAGATGCTTCTCCTAATCCCCGGTTGACGGTGATTTTGGTCACACGCGGGACTTGATGGATGTTTGTATACCCAAACTGTTCTTTAAGTTTGGGAACAATTGTCTCTTGATAGAGTGTTTTTAATCGGTCAGACATGATGGTTATCCTTTTTCCCTGGGCTTTGTCAGGGGGTGTCTTATGTCCTTTGTCTTATGTCCTTTGTCATTCGTCCTTTGGGATGAATCAAAGGACTTGGCGAAGATATTAGTCGATAATTTCACCCGTTTTCTTCAGCATTCGTACCTTGCGTCCCTCTTCAGTCAAGGTGTAACAGATACGACTTGCCACTTTTTGCTTTTCCGAATACAGCATGACATTGGAACTGTGAATCGGGGATTCAATGGTAGCAATTTGACCGGTTTCCCCTTCTTGCTGAGGCTTAACGTGTTTGGTTTTAATGTTCACGCCTTTGACGACAACCTTACTGTCTTTCGGTAAGGTTTGCAGAATTTCTCCGACCTTACCTTTATCGTGACCACTAATCACTTGCACCGTGTCGCCTTTTTTAACGTGCATTTTGTAACGCGGTGGCGCATTTTCTGTCTTTTTAGCCATCAGAGTACCTCCGGCGCTAAGGACACAATTTTTGTGTAATTTCTTTCCCGTAGTTCTCGCGCTACTGGACCAAATACACGAGTTCCTCTGGGATTACCTTCCGGGTTAATAATCACAGCCGCATTATCATCAAAACGAATACTCATGCCGCTTTCCCGGCGCAATCCTTTACGAGTGCGGACAATAACCGCCCGAACCACATCGGACTTTTTAATTGCCATGTTAGGAATCGCATCCTTAACCACAGCAATAATCACGTCACCCACACTACCGTAACGTCGATTTCCGGAACCGACGACGCGAATGCACATTACTTTACGCGCACCGCTATTGTCAGCCACATTTAAATAGGTTTGTTGTTGAATCATCTGATTTGTACTCTTGATTCAGAGTTATGAGTTGTGAGGCAAGTCTGAGTGGATTTCACGATCGTTTCTCACCGATTCGTGACCATTTAAAACCCAAAACCAAGTTCCTTCGAGGGTGGCGAAGGGTCAATACGCCTTAATTAAATTGAGGCACTATTGAGAATATCCTTAACCTGCCAGCGTTTCGTGCGACTGAGAGGTCGGGTTTCTTGAATGCGGACGCGATCGCCTTCTTGGCAGCGATTTTCTTCATCGTGTGCCTTGTATCGCTTGGTATTGACAACGATTTTGCCGTACTTCGGGTGGGGCGATCGGTTTTCGACAGCAACAACCACGGTTTTATCCATTTTGTTGCTCACAACCAAACCAACTCGTTCTTTAACTGCCATCGCGGTTTACTCCTCTTCTTTTTCCTCAGATGGTGAGGATTCAGGGGTGACTTCAGTCGCCTCGGGTTCACTCACTGATTCTTGCTCATCGGCTTGAACCGACTCTTCTACCTCGGCTGGAGGGGGTTGAGTCGTGGCTGTAGCCGTTGTCGCTGCATCGGCTGAATCACTCACCGTTTGTGGGGTTGTCTCTTCAGACACTGCTGCCAATTGCCGTTCTCGTGCGACAGTCATCATCTGAGAAATGCGATGTTTGAGATGCTTAAACTGATGGGGTTTTTCCAAACGACGGGTGGCTTGTTGCAACCGCAGTTCAAATAGCTCACGCTTGGCAGCTAAAATTTCATCCGCTAACTCTTGATCGCTTAAGGTTCTGGCGTCGTCTATTTTGGGCAAAGGCATAAATACTTATTCCCCTTCACGAGTAATGAACTTTGTTTTAATGGGAAATTTGTTAGCCGCTAGACGCATGGCTTCGCGGGCAAGGGGTTCGGGAACACCAGCGATTTCATAGAGAACTCGACCGGGCTTAACCACAGCTACCCAATATTCAGGTGACCCTTTCCCGGAACCCATACGAGTTTCCGCCGGACGCATGGTCACAGGTTTATCTGGAAACACGCGAATCCAGATTTTTCCGCCCCGGCGAATATAGCGAGTCATGGCTCGACGACCCGCTTCAATTTGACGCGCCGTAATCCAAGACGGTTCAATCGCTTGCAAGCCAAAGTCCCCAAAATTGAGGGAGTTGCCGCGAGTCGCTTGACCTCTCATCCGCCCGCGATGCTGTTTGCGGAATTTTGTACGTTTAGGACTTAACATAGTGATTTTTGTCCGTTATCAGTTAGTCGTGATTGTTTCTCCTTTGCCTGTTGTCACCTGCTTCAGGACAAAAGACAAAAGACTATTCATTGGAACGATCTTCAAATTGCTGGCGACGCCGTTGTTGACGACGACGGGGTTGAGCGGTGGGTTGCGGGGCGACATCTTCGGTAGACGGAATGATTTCGCCTTTGAAGATCCAAACTTTCACGCCGAGAATCCCATAGGTAGTGCTAGCGGTACGGTAGGAATAATCAATATCCGCCCGCAGGGTATGTAGGGGAACTCGACCTTCACGAGTCCACTCCGTTCGCGCAATTTCCGCCCCATTCAGGCGACCACTCACTTGCACTTTGATGCCTTGGACATCTGCCCGCTGCGCCCGTTGAATCGCTTGACGGACAACTCGACGGAAGGACACCCGGCGTTCGAGCTGTTGGGCAATATACTCCGCAATTAGCTCCGCATCGGCATCCACCCGAGCGACTTCAATGACATTGATGCGAATTTGGCGATTGCTCCCCAAAAGGTCTTGTAGACCTGTACGCAAAGATTCAATGCCACTACCGCCCCGACCAACCACGACACCGGGTCGGGCTGTATGAACTTCTAAATCAATTTGATCGGCTTTGCGTTCGATCCGGATCATCGAAATTCCGGCGTTACTCAGGTTTTTTTCGACATATTGTCGGATGATGTAGTCCTCTTGCAGGACTTCTGGGTAACGCTTGGTATCAGCAAACCAACGGGAGCGATGCTCTTGAGTGACACCTAAGCGAAAACCAATTGGATGAATTTTTTGTCCCACGAATCCTTCCTTTACTTTTTGTTTGTCCGTTGTCAATCGTGATCATTGATGACGATTAACTAGTCCTCAACTTGAGGTGAAACCGCCACCGTTATATGACAAGTTGGCTTGCGAATCTGATAAGCTCGACCTTGGGCTCTGGGGCGATAGCGCCTAAAGCTGGGTCCCATATCAGCAGAAGCATGGCTAATCACTAAGTTTGTTGGATCTAAACCCGCATTATGTTCGGCATTCGCCACGGCGGATCGTAGGACTTTCAGCACGGGTTCGCACGCCCGGTACGGCATAAATTCTAGAATAATCAGGGCTTCGCGGTAGGAACGTCCGCGAATCTGATCAAGAACCCGCCTGACTTTAAAGGGGGACATGCGAATGTAACGTGCGATCGCTTTGGTTTCTACTGTTGTATCTATCGTCGCCATAGTTTTTGTGATCTCTAATGGGGAAGAGCGAGATAAAAGCTGCCAACTCCGCGTCGATTAACGCGCCCGGCGATCGCTTTTAGAATGACCGCGAAAGGTACGAGTTGGAGCAAATTCGCCCAATTTATGCCCCACCATCTGCTCATTGATAAAAACCGGCACATGGGTTCTGCCATTATGAACGGCGATGGTATGACCCACCATTTGCGGCAGAATGGTTGAGGCGCGTGACCAGGTTTTAATTACCTGCTTTTCGCCTTTAGTATTCAAGGCTTCAATCTTACTCAGAAGACTGTCGGCAATAAATGGACCTTTTTTTAATGAACGACCCATAATCTCAATATGGTAAATGGTCAGTAATTGGATGCAACCGTTAAGCTTGACGCCCACCCCGTCCTCGCTTTGAGGATTTGCGCCGACGGCGGACAACTAAAGCCGTGCTTTGTTTTTTCGGCTTCCGAGTTTTAGCACCCAAAGTAGGTTTACCCCATGGTGTGACTGGACCTGATCGACCAATAGGCGCTCTGCCTTCACCACCACCATGCGGGTGATCAACCGGGTTCATGACGCTTCCTCTGACTTTAGGACGGCGTCCTAAGCGACGGCTACGACCGGCTTTCCCTAAACTGAGGTTACGAGCATCACTATTCCCCACCTGTCCAATCGTGGCATAGCAATTTCGCTGCACCATGCGAACTTCCGTCGAGGGTAGCTTCAGCGTGACATACTTTCCTTCTTTGGCAACGACTTGGGCACTCACCCCAGCCGCACGGACGATTTGACCGCCTTTTCCGGGGACCAGTTCTACGTTATGCACGCTGGTTCCTAGAGGGATATTGCTCAGAGGTAAAGCATTACCCACCTCAATTGGAGCATCGGGTCCAGAAATCACAGATGCGCCTACTTCTAAACCAGCCGGATGCAAAATATAGCGTTTTTCGCCATCCTGATAGTAAAGCAGGGCAATCCGGGCGTTCCGGTTAGGGTCATATTCAATGGATGCTACTTTAGCCGGAATATTGTGCTTGTTCCGGTGAAAGTCGATGATCCGGTAGAGGCGCTTGTGTCCACCTCCTCGACGCCGACTGGTAATCACCCCCCGATTATTGCGACCCTTGGGACGGTGATTAGATTTCGTTAGCGATTTTTCTGGTTCATCGCGGGTAATCTCCGCAAAGTCTGAGAGCGTAACCTGACGGGTACTAGGGGTATAGGGTCTATAACTACGAGTTCCCATAAAACTATCCTTTAGTCATTTGTCATTCGTCATTCGTCATTTGTCCCTGAAAACTCGGTCGGGGCGGGTTTAGTTGCATCTGGATTGGGTAATAAAAGATAGTAGTCAAACCCGCCCCGACACATTCAACACTCACCATTGTTTTATACGTCTGGGAACAACGTAATTGAGTCTTCAGGAGCTAAGGTGACAATTGCCCGTTTATACTGGGGCTTGTACCCGATAAATCTGCCGACGCGACGCTTTCTGCGAGGTGGCATTAAGGTATTTACACCCGTAACTTTGACATCAAAAAGGCTTTCTATTGCCGCTTTGATTTCAGGTTTAGTGGCTTTGGGAACCACATCAAAGACATATTTATTATCTTCTAAAAGCAACGTGGCTTTTTCAGTCACAATTGGGCGCAGCACCATGTCTGCCAGATCTCGGGGGTTAATCGATTTAGTCACTGTAAACCTCCTGAATTTTGGCAAGGGCTGTATTGGTGGTGACAATTTTGTCAGCGTTCAATACATCGTAGACATTTAAGCTATCAGCATAGATTAGCTTGATGCTTGGCACATTACGCGCTGATAAATAAACCTGCTGTGCGGGTTGTGGTAGAATCAACAGGACTTTTTGATTGGGATCAATTCCCCAACGCGCGATCGCGTCCATCAAGTCTTTGGTTTTAGGACGGGGCAGTTGATCGGCAAACTCTTCGACGACAATCATATCCTCCGCTCGACCCTGCAATGCTGTTCGCAATGCCAAGCGCCGCTCTTTGCGGTTCATCTTCAGGTTATAGTCTCTAGGCTTGGGACCAAAGATGATGCCCCCACCTCGCCACAAGGGTGAGCGGTTTGAGCCAGCCCGAGCGCGACCCGTTCCTTTTTGCCGCCACGGTTTCCGTCCGCCGCCTCTAACTTCGGCGCGGGTTTTTGTGGATGCGGTTCCTTGACGAGCATTGGTCATTTGTCTGACTAATGCTCGATGAACAATGTGAGACGCACTATCTTCTTTGGCGACTTTCAGCTCTAGGGTTGCCTGTCCCACTTCTTCCCCTTGCCAGTTTCGCACTATACAATCGACCATAGTTTTTAGTCCTTAGTCTTTATTCTGGTTGTTCATGATTCATCGGTGGGCATAAACAATGAATAATGAACAATCAACAATCAACAATGCATGACTATCGCCCGACTTTATTCGTGGGTGCAATATTTAAAAGCGCTCCTGGCTTACCGGGAACTGCCCCTTTAATAATCAGTAGGTTTCGCTCTGTGTCTACGCGCACCACCTGTAGTTTGCGAATGGTCTGACGTTTACCACCATAACGACCCGCCATTTTCTTCCCTGGGAAGGTACGACCGGGCGTTGTTCCAGCACCAGTGGAACCGGGTAAGCGGTGGTTTTTTGAACCATGCGCCATCGGTCCGCGCTTAAAGTTATGGCGTTTTTGATAGCCAGCAAAACCACGACCAATGGTCTTTCCAGAGACATCAACCAGTTGACCCGCACTAAATATCTCCGCATTAATAACTTGACCGAGTTGGAATTCGTCGGTGCTATCTAGGCGATATTCGCGCAGGTGACGTAAAGGGGGAGCCTCAGATTTGGCTAAATGCCCCTTTTCTGGCTTATTAACTGCCTTTTCTTTAACTTCGTGATAGCCCAGTTGTACAGCACTGTAGCCATCCGTTTGCTTGGTTTTGATTTGAGTCACCCGACAAGGACCCGCTTGAACGACTGTGACAGGAAGGGCGCGTCCTTCCTCGTCAAAGACTTGGGTCATGCCGAGTTTCGTGCCGAGGATACCGACAGACACTGGCTTCTCCTTTCTAGACGGTACAGCGAGGCAAATTTGGCGTTGATTCACAAGTGAATCCGCTCTACCTCAGCAGGTTATCTTCCTGACTAATCGACAGGGATTTCCTCGATTGAGGTTAATTCTTGCCTGGTTAGTTGTGGAAATTTTGGTTAGTCCTGACTAACCGCGTCGCCTTTGAACGCTGGGACTTAAAGAGTTATCTCCTCAGTATCCCCACGAGGCGCAGTGCAAGTGCCAAAGGTCAGAAGCTGCCACTACAAGAGCTATCTGGCTTTTTGATCTGAGTTCACTGTAGTTCTACAGTAGAACTAGCATACCTCAACTTGGTGGTTTGACTGGATAAATCCAAGACCACAGCTTCTGTTGACCTAAGTTGCGATCGAGTAAGTCGCGATCGCGCAACCTGGCAATTTGGTCACAATTGCTCAGTATAGAATAATTCTCTAGCTTTGTCTAGGAAATTGGCGACAATTTTATGCATCCGAGCCAGCCAGCCTGGAAAGCCGCACGCTCATTCACAATCCGGGGAACCCGCCAACCAGTTCTCCCGCTTCCTTGGTGGCTTGACGCTGGGACTCACTGAAATAGGCGGGAACTGTAATCACCGCTTGGGAGATTGGCTTACCCAAGACAGTTTCAGCATCGTGCTTAACCAGAACCTGAGCAGAAATCTGAGGTGGGGTGAACCGTTGTTCCCCAATTTGAACCGCCACTTTACGCTGTACTTCTTCAATTGCACCTGGTCTAAGCCTCCACCTTAAATGGTACGCTCAAAAGCTGGACAATTAATTTGTTAATTTGTGGAACAGGTGTAAGGGAGTGATTCCAGACTTCGACGAAAACGGCAATAGACTATCTCAGAATTCATGCTCCTCGATTACTGAATTATTATGACCGTGCTGGACAGAAAGCTAAATATGGAGGTGAAATCTTTCCATCAGACCAACCCATCGGCAATTACGGAATGGATTCTTTTGAATTATTTCAGCAAGATAGAAAGTACAATAAAAAAGGGATTATTGCCATAGATTTAGTGAGGTTGATCTTATGATTAAAGATGGAAAAGAGTATACAGTTACTCAGGAACTGATCGGAGAATTTGAAAAATCTATAGCCACAATAGAGAGAGATGAAGCCAGGAAAACAAATGACCCTGACGGCTGGGAGGTGATGAGAAGTTCATTACAATCTCATCTCGATAAATTAAAAGCAGAAATCGCTGAATATGAAAGACTTACATCCCACGATCGCCACAGCCCTATCGTACTGAAGCTCGACGATATTGACTATTTACCGCAAGTTTTAATTAAAGCGCGTATGGCGGCTAAACTCAGCCATCAAGAACTAGCGAACTTAGCTGGACTGACAGAAGAGCAAATCAAACGCTATGAAGGTAATGATTATGAAGATGCCAGTTTCCTGGATGTCAGATTTGTGATTGATGCCCTAGACATTAAAATTCAAAACGGGGAGTTTTTAATTCCTTTAGATACGCTGAGAAGAACTCCGATTACTAAAGAAGAATTGCTAACGTCTCAGACAACAAATCGGGAGCAAAGCCGTAGGAATTGAGAGTATTAGATTGTGCGATCGCTACCCGTGCAAGTATCACTTAAACAATTGCTGTGACGATCATTACCCTTGAAGAGCAGGTGTATGGACGATTAAATCAAATTCGTAATATTTAAACGATGGCATACAGTAGTTTCACCTTAGCTAAAGCTAAAAAAGAGTTTAACTTAACGACTGTTGAAGGAGGACGGTTTCTACCACCCATTGATCCTATATAGCAATCCTAAATAGATTGTGGCAAAATTCCATACTGAAAAGTTTTTGGAAAATCGAATATTTGACCATCAGCAAAAAACTTAAATAGCCACTTAACTATTTTAAAAGAGCTACAAAGATGATAAAATTTCCTGAT
>NZ_JAVKEA010000003.1:0-23216 GCF_040221695.1 Coleofasciculus sp. E2-BRE-01
CTGTCTCAGGCAAGACCTATTTGGGGAAAAGAGCCTGGGCGCACTCGCCGATGTGACTGAATTTCCTTTCCCACGTTACTTTGGAAAGGCTCGTACACCCAGGCTAATTGATGAGCTAAACACAGACCTGAATTCTTACAACCGATTATTTAGGTATTATAGCCATTTCCTAATAATTAATAAAGGGAGTCGCAAATTTTGGATTCCTGCTGCTTAGACAGACAAGGTGTTTCACGTTTAGTTTTTAAACATTCAATCTTTCTTTCCGAATTTCCCCTTTTTAGTTAATGTAGTGCTTTGTGCTTCACATCGAAGTACATATTCTAAGTTATAAGACTGAAGCAAAGAGCGGAACACAATTTGCAACATTCGCGTCCATACTAACCACATCGAGCTGTTAATATCCAAGAAGAACACGCCGCTGATCATTTTGCCAACTGTACAACCTCGTGCCAAAGCCAAAAACACTATTCCCAGAGATTCCCAAAGATGGAATCGCTCAGTTATGAATAAAAGACACCCTTCTCGCCTTACCACTATGTCACCTCTATCCTTACTCTCCGACTCCCCGGTAAGTGTCTTGAGACTCTGGCGCTGGGGAACAGCACTTGCCACAGCCACATTTGCCAGTGGACTATTGATTACTCCCGCCGTTGACGCTCAATCCGCCGCTCCGCAACCCATATTTGAGAACGTAAAACTGGGGCGACGATTTTCACCTGATCCGTTGATTATTCGGGGGATCAGTGGCGGTTCCGTTTCAACGCCAAATGTTTCGGGTCGTAGAGAAACACCAACCGGTTCTTGTATCGGATTTATTGATGAACAGCCTGATCATATCCTAGAGTTAACGTCTTTTTTCAACTACCTCAGCTTACAAGTGGAAAGCCCGGAGGATACTACTCTATTGGTGAGGGGTCCTGGTGGAAGTTGGTGTAATGATGATGCTGACGGCAAAAATCCTGGAATTTCGGGTCAGTGGTTAGCGGGGGAATATAAAGTTTGGGTTGGCTCTTTTCAAGAAGATAAGTATCATCCCTATGTAATTCGGATTAGCGAAGTTCAACTTCTTAATCCAGGACCCTCTCGGCGTTGATGGGGTGATGGGGAAGCTGGGGAAGCTGGGGAAGCTGGGGAAGCTGGGGGAGCTGGGGAAGCTGGGGGAGATGGGGACATTCATGTAGAAACGTACCATGGTGTATCTGTGTGTAGGGGCGGGTTTAGGGACTAATATTGATGGTTTTCCTTAGCTTGGTTCCAAAACCCGCCCTGACCAAATGACAAATGACAAATGACAAATGACAAATGACAAATGACAAATGACAAATGACGATCTTCACCGTTATAGCAACCGCCATAGCTGTTAGAACACATCATTTATGTTCTAGACGTTGCATGCAACGTCTCTACAATGGTGCCTTTGTCCTAATCGATGCGTCTACTGCTATAACATGCGATGTCTGCTACACTCAATACTTAGTCAGGGCGGGTTTTGGATAAACGTTATCATCTATAGCTACACTAAAGTCCCTAAACCCGCCCCTACACCAGGGTGGGTTTTGGATAAACATTATCATCTATAGCGACACTACAGTCCCCAAACCCGCCCCTACACAATCAACAATTCTCCTTCAATTGCTGACGTTTGCTTTGTAACGCCACCTTTACCTGTTCATATTCCTGATCGATTTGTGTCAATAAACGACTCGTTAACGTCAGTGGATTATCGGTTTCATCTTCAATGTCTATCGTTTCTAACTGCTTACAAAGTTCAGAAAGGTTAATCGCACCAACCGTACCACTGGTAGATTTGAGACTGTGAGCGGCTTGTTGACAAGTGGTTAGCGTCTCAGGTGACAATGTATTTGTTTTCTGTGAATCCAGTGCTTGGTTCATCACCCTCAACAACTGAGCGCCTTCATCCAAAAAGCTATCAATTACTTGGATTAAGACTTGATCATCTTTGACCATATCGCACAGTTGTTGAAAAGCGTGGTCATCAATCGCATCATGTCCGTCTAAACCGTTATTATTTCCTTGTACCTTGCTCCCTTGCTTGTTTGCTTGGAACCTCTGCTCTCTGGCTTCTGCCTTCTGGAAACTCCGAGTCTCTTGTACCTTTTTTGGCACTCCCTGCAACGATCGCACCAGTTCCTCGACCCGAATCGGCTTGCTGATATAATCATCCATACCAGCTTGTAAACAGGTTTCGCGATCGCCTCGCATAGCATTAGCCGTCATCGCGATAATATGAGGACGGTTTTCCGGTGACCATTCCTGGCAGATGCGCTGAGTTGCTTTCAAACCATCCATTTCCGGCATTTGCACATCCATTAATACCACATCATAAGACTGGCGGTGCAATGCTTCGAGGACTTCTAAGCCATTGGCGGCGACATCCGCTCGATACCCCATACGCCCCAGAATATGCAGTCCCACTTGCTGGTTAACCACATTATCCTCCGCCAACAGAATCCGCAATGGTAGAGTTGAACCCATATACGGATCAATCGTCGGTGAAATCTCACAGGTTGACCGCACTTTCACCGGTTGACCGACTAATACATCCATCAGCACATTGTAGAGTTGAGACTGCTTAATCGGCTTAGTCAGAAACGCCGCAAACTTGGCTTCATCCAGTTGACCACTGTTTTCTGGCTTGCCGATTGAGGTTAACATAACCAAGGGAATCTCTTGACCATTTGGCTGTTGGCGTATCTGTGAGGCGAGATTTACCCCATCCATTCCGGGCATGTGCATATCCAGAATCGCTAAGTCAAATGTCTCCCCTTGGTGTAGCCAGTCTAATGCCTGATTACCCGACTCAGCCGCACGGGTCAGCACCCCCCACGATTGACCTTGTAGAGTTAAAATGCGGCGATTGGTGGCATTATCATCCACAATTAACATCCGCTTGCCTTCAAGTTGAGGTTGCCTGAAATCCAAAGTATTGGAATTATCAATTTGACAGACAGGGGCAACAATCGTGAAGTAAAAGATTGAACCCTTCCCTACTTCACTTTCTACCCAAATTCTCCCCCCCATCATTTCACTTAATCGCTTGGATATGACCAACCCTAATCCTGTCCCTCCATAGTGGCGACTGGTGGAGGAATCGACTTGACTAAAGGCTTTAAATAAACGATCTAACCGATCTGGGGGAATGCCAATTCCTGTATCTTTAACTGCAAACAAAATTTCATACTCTTGTTCCTTGTGATGGGTGTGAGAGAGTTGGTCTAATGACTGGGGACTTACCCGCTTAGAGGAAACCGAAACCGTCACTTCTCCCTGATGGGTAAACTTGAGGGCATTACTGAGTAAATTAACCAGAATTTGCCGTAGTCGGGTAATATCGCCGCGAATCGTGTTGGGGGTGTGAGGATCAAACAGATATGCCAGTTCTATGCCCTTTTCTGCGGCTTTTGGCGTTAGCAGATCCAGAGATTCTTCAATACAGGTTCGCAGATTAAACGGTTGTTCCTCCAACTCCAATTTGCCGGACTCAATTTTGGAGAAGTCGAGGATATCATTAATAATCGTCAGCAGGGCTTCGCCACTGTGGCGGATTGTTTCGGCAAATTCGGCTTGTTCCTGATCCAGTGGCGTATCCAACAGCAGTCCCGTCATGCCAATCACTGCATTCATTGGCGTGCGAATTTCATGACTCATGGTTGCTAGAAAGTCACTTTTGGCGCAGTTGGCAGCTTCAGCCACCTGTTTAGCTTTTTCTAAGGCTAAGTTTTGTTCGGCTAACTGTTGTCGTTGGTGCTTTTCTTGTTCCAGGAGTTGGGCTTGGGCAAGGGCAATCCCTACTTGATCGGCAACGGCTTCAAGTAATTCAATTTCATCATTACTCCATTGACGAAACTGATCACATTGATGCAGACAAATCACCCCATTGGGTTTTTCCTTATACGAGGTGCGAACGACTAACATGGATTTCAGGTTTACCTGGTCACACATTCCCGTGGCAGATTGTAACAAAGGCTCGTCGTAAACATTGTTAGAGCCGATCGCGCGATCGGCGGCTAATACCTGTTGAATGTGCGGATTGTCAGCCACCGGAATCTTGACATTGAGAATGGAGGAATAACCCGGTTCTAAATATTCGGCAACAAACGGGATTTGGGGGGCGGGTGAAGCGACATAGGTGTGAATTACACAACGATTGACGCGAAAGGCTTGACCAATTTGAGTAGCAGTAGTTTGAAAAATTTGTTGGGCGTCTAAACTTTGGCGAATGTCTTGGGTGATTTGTTTAAGCAGTAATGAGCGCTGGAGTTGCTGTTGTAAGGCGGCTTCTGCTTGTCTGCGTTCGGTTAAATCGGCTTGGGCTTGTTGATAGAGTTCCGACTGCTGTACTGCAATGGCAACTTGCGTGGCAAGTTGTACCAGTAACTCTGTTTCTTGAGGCTGCCAATGTCGGGGAAGATTACAATGGTGGGCAATCAGCAGTCCCCACAATTTTTGTCCCTGTATAATCGGTACGACTAAATTTGCCCTCACCTGTAAATCGGCAAGAAAGTTACGATAACAGGACTCTAGATTAGCCGTGTGGATATCCTCCAGGGTGTGAATATCACCCTTTTGGTAACGCACCGCCGACTTCTCGCCAAAGCAGGGATCAAAAATCGTGCGCCCCAATACTGATAACTCTTTCACGGCGACAGACTCGACTTCGACTACGCCACTCCAGTCGGGATTGAAGCGGTAAATTAACACCCGATCCGTTTGCAGGAAGTGCCGCACCTCCGTTACCGTCGTGTTCAGAATCTCGGTTAAGTGTAACGATTGACGAATACGGCGGGCGATCGCACCCACTAATCGTTCTCGTTCGGCTTGCTGTCGGAGGGCGGTTTCCGCCTGTTTACGTTCAATGAGTTCCGTGGATAACTGCTGATACAATTCAGACTGTTGAATCGCGATCGCAACTTGGGTGGCTAGTTGCTGAAGCAGATCAATATCAACGGTTTGCCAATGTCGAGGACGATGACAATGGTGGGCAATCAGTAACCCCCACAATTTTTGTCCCTGTAGAATCGGGACGACTAAATTTGCCCTGACCTGAAGATCGGCTAAAAAGTCGCGATAACAGGTTAAAATATCTGCCGTGTAAATATCCTCCACGGTATGAATATAACCCTGTTGGTAACGCACCGCCGACTTCTCGCCAAAGCAGGGGTCATAAATGGTTTGTCCCAAAACAGATAACGTTTCTGATTTCACTGACTCCACGGCGACGACGCCACTCCAATCGGGATTGAAGCGATAAATTAACACCCGATCCGTTTGCAGGAACTGTCGCACTTCAGTCACCGTGGTATGGAGAATATCCTCCAACTCCAACGACTGGTGAATCCGCAGCGCGATGGAGCGAATTAATCGCTCCCGTTCGGCTTGTTGCTGCGACGTGGTTTCCGAGTTCAAGCGTTCAGTCACATCTTGAATTAAGGCTAAGATATGAGTCTGATGCTCTGAGGTTTCAATTCTGGATGTGGAGATCGATAAAATACGGTGGCTGCCATCCGCCCGAACGATGTCCCATTTCTCGGCGACTAAATCCTCCCCACGTTGCATCTGAGCAATTCGCTTGACGGCTTGGCTGCGTTGTTTCGGATCGGGATAGAATGTCTGATACCAGCCTCGATGGTTAATTTCCTCAACGGTATACCCGGTAATCTCCACCATCTGCTGATTCCAAACTGTGAAGCGGATATAGGGATACGTCTCAATACTATGGCAGACACACACGCCTTCTCCCATCCGTTCGATCAGTTGGGTTTTAAAGGAATACTCGGCTTGTAGGGTTGCCTCGGCTTGCTTGCGATCGGTAATATCGGTATGAGTCCCTACCATGCGGATCACTTGACCTGCGGCATCTTTTTGATGAATCGCCCGGGACAAAATATAAACAGTTGATCCGTTTTTATGATGGAAGCGTTGGACGGTTTGGAAACGAGAAACCTTACCACTGTTATAATCTTCAACCAGTTTTAACGCGGCAATCCGATCCTCCTCAAAAATTACCTTCTCCCAAGATGCGAATTCATTCGGCAATTCCCAATCGGCGTAGCCCAGCATTTCTTTCCATCGGGGCGAGAAATAAATTTCCCCAGTAATCATATTCCAGTCCCAAAATCCATCCTGGGAGGCGCGGAGAATTAATTCCAACCGTTCTGTCGCTGTTTTGACGATATGGGCAACCTGAGGTGGCTCCATTGCATGATCGCCGGGAGTTTCCACTAATGAAGAGGAGGGAAGACAACGGGATGCTGAAGGGACTTGTGTCAACTCACTGAATTCCGTTTGCCAGTCTTTCCCGTTCAATGTGGGATTGCTGGCTATTGTTTGAATCAACTGCAAACGCTGATGGCTTGTTTCCACAGTCGTTTCCGCTTGGCTTAAGTCATTCAGGGTTTGCTGCAGTTGGTTGGCTTGTTGATTAATTGTTTGCTGTAATTGTTCAACTTGATTCAGCAGCGCCAGAGGATTCAGAGCTTTAATGATGTTCGTTGGGGTGAAAATGCCGAGAAGATTTTCCGGAGATTGATAAACTAATTGAGGGATTTGCCCGACTTGCCGCATCTGTTCGAGTCCCTGCTTTATGGAATCATCCGGATGGAGACTCAACAGCGGTTTTTTTATCACCATAGACACAGGTGTTTTTGACAAGTCAAGTCCGAATACAGATAGCTGTAAACAGTGGATTAAATCCTGTTCTGTAATTAGTCCTACAGGTAAGGAATGGGCAGAAACTGAGGATAAGGGCGACGCGATCGCACTCTTTTGAAACCTTCTCCCATTGGTTTCATCCCCGATTACCGTTTCCTGAATCAATACAGCACAAGTTTCCTGAGTCTTAATTAGCTGTTGCGCCACGTCCAGAATAGAAGTCGTCAACGAAACGTTTAGCCCAGGATTCGTCATTGTCGCCGCCACCGATTGCGACTTAAGCAAATTTAGCTCAGGCAGCCCTTGACAAATACTATTTTCTGTGATTATTCCAATAAATTTACCTGTCTTATCCAAAACCGGGAGAAAATCAATCGAATAGCTCTCGAAAAGGGATAATGCCGTAAACAAATGACAGGACTCAGAGAGGGTTAAAGTAACAGGCGATCGCACCATTACATCAGCCACCTGGGTGTCCTGAAAATTCACCCCAGCCAGCATCAGCTTAATCAAGTCTCGTGTGGTAACTATCCCGATCAACGCCGAGTTTTCGGTAACCAAGACGCAGCGATGAGAACGTCCCGGTTCTCTGGTAATTTGTCCAGATTGGTATCCCGACAAGGATTGTCCTTGATTTAATAACGCGATCGCTTCAACTAGAGTTGCTTGAGCCTCAATCGTGAGGGGATGATAGTCAATAAAATGCTCTAAAGCAGGTAAGGTAATGGCGGTGGTGTCAGGCTGCATAATAATTGGGTAGGGCGCAGGCTGTAGCTGGGACGAACTAACTCCAAGGCTGTAAAGTTTATGCTATATGCTTTTTCTCTCTCCTCTTGATTAACTGTAGGGCTATTTCCGTTACACTGCACTAGCAGCACATACCTATTCTTTATACTGCCAAACTTTGAAAAAATCCGCAGCCTCTTCTCCAGAGGTGAGAACTTATTTTTTCTTAACTTTTGTCATTGGTTATATCCTATCCGGTTGAATACTGACACTTTAGTGGAGACAAGGCAGATGACGAAGACAACTAAACCTCCAAATCCAAATCCGGTTCAACCCCAAGCGATCGCAATTGTTCTATCAATCTTGCTACCCGTCGCCTTTCTCGTTCAACTTCTTGCCTTTCTCGTTCTGAGGGAGTCAAAATCCAGTTGCTTTGTGCATCATACCAACGTAACCAGGTGCGATCGCATTCTCCATAGAAACCCTGCCACAGTCCTAACCCTAGCTGAATATCGTTCATCCACACACGCGGTTCGCTCAAGTCTAACTCGGTGTAGCTACTACCCATTAACTGAAACGCTCTTAGCTGGTTCGTGCGACCATTAAACACGATGTAATAGGGAACGCGCAAAATACGTTCATAGACTTCCCACTTTGTCGGCGGTTGATTCGCTTCCCGCAGCGTTTGTCCCAAGTCTTCTTTTTCAGTACCTGGTGAAATCAGTTCTACCACGACAAAGGGATTAACTTCTTCTTGCCACACCACGTAACTCATGCGTAAATCCCGTTGTTCGTAGAGTCTATCAACCCCCACCACCGCAAACCAGTCGGGGCGTTTGTACCAATTGGGTTGGCGTGGATTGTAGTAAAGATTTAAATCGCTGGCAACAAAAATGCGATCAGTTGGGTAGTTAGGAGGATAGAAGGTATCTTCAAGGAAACGCGCTTGTAGTAAATGATATTTGTCAGGCAAACCGGGTTCCTCTGGGTCTTCGCTCTTGAGATCGTACATTGTTGGCAAAACCTTTTTCGGGTCTTGAGGCGGGTCAGTTTGAAACATGGTTTTTGTCATTTGTCATTTGTCATTTGTCATTTGTAAGGCTTTGAGGATTATTTATTAACTTAACAGGGTTGAGTTTATTTCCACCAATATGTAGAGACGTTGCATGCAACGTCTCTACAATGGTACCGAAAGTCCTAATCGATGTGTCTACTGCTATAACGCCCCTGCTGCCGTTCGGTCAAAAATATCTCCAGAAAGGTGAGTTGTAATATTCATCGCCTGGACAACGGGTAACTTCTCTAACCCTTGACCATATTCAATCACACTCACACCACCATTCCCTTGTTTAATACTCCAGAATGATTCTGAACTTAATCCCAAAACATGGCAAAGAATAACTTTATTAATCGCATCGTGTGCCACAACTAAACCTGTTTTGAGTTCTGAATCAGCCATCCCAGCTTTGACCTGAATCATCCTATCCCAAGCGGCTGTAGCCCTCTCCCATACTTGGTTTAAATTTTCACCATTGGGCATTTGTACCGTCGCTGGAGCAACTTTCCATTGATGCAATAAATCGGCGTATTCTTGGTTAATTTCTGACTCTAATTTTCCCTCCCACAGTCCATGATTAATTTCGCGAAACTTGTCTTCAAGTTCTAGCGTAATACCACTGTGATACTGGAGAATCAATTCAGCCGTTTCCTTGGGACGTAACATCGGACTGGTAACGGCAAAATCAATCGGAATATCCTTAAGAAACTCAGCCACCTGCTGTCCCTGTTGACGCCCATTTTCATTTAACGGGACATCAATCCCGCCTTGGAAGCGGGAGACGCGATTCCACTCGGTTTCTCCGTGACGTACCAGCAGCAGACGCAACCCCCGATTACTGGGGCGAGGCGTCGGTAACGGTGTACCAACATGAGAGGTTTGATTGAGAGACTCTAATTGCACGGGTTCACCCCAACCACCCGTAAAATTCAGAACATTAATGCAACAGTTGGACTGTAAGACGGACTGGTAACGGGCGGGAGAAATACCCAAAGCGCTACTCAGCAAACAGCGGTTAATACCATTGTGTGCCACGATTAAAATTGTGCCATCTTGGTGGCGAGGTAGAATCTCTTGCCAGAATTGCTGCGCTTGTTGATAAAGTGCCAAGACAGGAAAATGCTTCCGGGTTCCCTCCGACGTAGTGATTTCCATATAGAAGTCCTCCGGGCGTTCTTTCCAGCACCGATAATCTTCCGGGAATTTTTTCCGGGCGTCAGATTTAGCCACTTTTTCCCACAAGGGTAAATCAACTTCCATCAGGTTTTCTGATGGTTGGAGAGGGGGTGAGCCAGATAAATAAGGTAGAATGACCTCTGCGGTCTGCTTCGCTCGTTGGAGAGGAGAGCAATAAACAGCATCAAGGCTCAAGCTACTGAGGGCAGCACCCACCTTACGGGCATCATCAGCCCCTGTTTCCGTTAACACGGACTCATCACAGCGTCCTTGAATGAGTTGCTGGGCATTATAGCTGCTCTGACCGTGCCGTACAATAATGACGCGAGTAGTCAATCCTTTTGCTCCTATGTGACCAATTGATGAACAGTAGCCAGATTAACCCAAATGCTGGTAGCATCCTTGGGGCATCTTCAAATATCAGGGTCATTTTTAGTTTAACCGCTCACCTGCTGTGCAAAAAGGCGAGGGAGCTGGGGAAGCTGGGGAAGATGGGGAAGCTGGGGGAGCTGGGGGAGCTGGGGAAGATGGGGAAGATGGGGAAGATGGAGAAGAGGTTAATTTTTCCTGTGTATCTTCCTTATCAACAGGGTTTCAAGACTTCCCCGGAAAAGCCAGAACGCGACAGATTACATCTGAAACAAAAACAGTGAGCTTTGTTACTAAATATTTTTTTATAACGTTAGAACTTATGACTTATTATTTATGACTTATGACTTATTACTTTTTTTGGGGGGTTCATGAATACTGGGTTAGTGCTTAAACGGTTAATTTTAGCCGTGCTGACGGTGGCGGTACTCTTACAAGTCAGCCTTTCTTTGGTTGAAAGCTGGGGTCAGCCTCAAATTCAAAGTCGCTTAGAACTTTACCAAACCAATTTATTACTCCATGCTGCCGAAGGTCAGAGTTTAGCAACAGAAGGAGAAGAGGATTTAACGGCGGCGCGGAATGCATTACTCGGTAATAATCCGTTTGAAAATGCCCAAGAGCAATATAAACAAGTCCTGGAAACAGCTCAGACAACTCAATCGAAAATTATCGCCAAACTGGGACAACTGTCCTCAAACCAGGATGTGACAACATCTATCGGTGATGAGCTGGCTAAACCGCAAATGCAAATCGCTCCCATTGACGAGACTCCGATGACCTCTCAGCAGCGAAAGCAGTTGCAAAAGTCATTATCTCAGACAGAACAACTTATTGATGAACTGAATGTGCGGTTGGGACTGCTGCAAGCTCAACAGGGTAGAACAGAGATAGCAATTCAGACGTGGAATGAGTTGATTGAGCAAGAAACACTGGAAAGTACCGCTCCAGCAACGACGCCATCCGCCAAAACTGCCGCCATATTAGCAGGTCTTTGGAGTGATCCGCCTCGAATTTTACCCGATGCAGAATCAAAAATTCAACAAAATTTAGATAGCTGGTTCCAGTATCGGGCATTGTTCCAGCTTTATCAATTGCAACAGCGTCAAGATGCCTTAGTATCCTTACAAGCTCAAGAGAAAGAGAGAGCAAAACAAGCCCTAGTCAAGTTAACTCTAATTAGTGCCATTCCCGGAATAGGCGGTCTTGTCGGGGTGGGACTCTTGCTATTTTTGCTGGGTCAGTGGTTACTTCAGGGAGAGCGATCGCTCCTCGCCACCAACAGCACTATCCCTTGGGAAACGCCTTGGGATGGAGAAATGATTTGGCAAGTCTTGATTCTGGGCTTTTTCTTTATCGGTCAAATCCTCCTACCTCTGTTTATCCTGCCTCTTTTCCTCGGCTTGTTCAATCTGAATCCGGCTAGTTTTACGGTAAGAATGCAGGCATTCTATGTTTTAATGACTTACATTGTGCTATCGGCTGGAGGATTGGGAGTCCTTTACCTTTCGATCAAGGATTTTTTACCCTTGCCAGAGGATTGGTTTCGGATTAAATTCCGCAGAAAAGGGATTGTTTTGGGATTAGGGGGCTACCTAGTGGCTCTACCACTGGTGATTTTAGTCTCACTCCTGAACCAGAAATTATGGCAGGGACAAGGGGGGAGTAATCCGATTCTTTCTCTAGTGCTAGAAGGACAAGATACAGTCGCTATTGTGATATTTTTTAGCACCGCTTGCATTGCTGCACCCCTGTTTGAGGAATTCATGTTCCGAGGGTTTTTATTACCGTCGTTAACGCGCTATATGCCTGTTTGGGGAGCAATTGTCACCAGTAGTCTCGTCTTTGCGATCGCACATCTGAGTTTGTCAGAAGTCCTCCCCTTAGCTACGTTAGGCATTGTATTGGGAGTCGTGTACACGCGATCGCGCAATCTTGTCGCCCCCATGATCGTTCACAGTCTCTGGAATACGGGGACGTTATTGAGTTTAGTTATTTTAGGCAGTGGTGGAAGTTGAGGGAGTATGGTTTGTAGGGGCGGTTTTATGGGCTTTCGTTTCGCTATTGATACTAACCTTTGTTCAAAACCCGCCCTTTCCAAATGTAGGGGCGGGTTTTACAACTATTGTTTCTTCCCTCACCCAAATGTAACTAAACCCGCCCCCACTATTGCCCATTCCCTATTCCCTATTCCCTGTTCCCCAAATCGCGATCGCGCCATCATTACTCCCACTCACCAACATCTGTCCATCATGACTAAAGCCGAGGGAGAAAATCGAACCAGAAAACCCTTCCAACATCGTCATCAACTCACCCGATTCCAGATTCCATAACCCTAGTCTGCCATAAGGACCTAAGGCACTGGCTAAAATGTTACCTGACGGATGCAGCGCCAAGGCATTGACAAACACAGGTTTAGGATTTTCCACTGGTGTCGAAATTAATTCCCCAGTTTTGGGATTCCAAACATTAATGGTTTCAGCAAAACTCTCACTCACCAAGACGTTTCCATCCTGATTAAATGCCAACGCTCTTAAAGACTGAGGATGCTGGAGGATATGCAGGATTTCTCCACTCTGCCAATTCCATAGATGAATGGTACCGTCCTCAGAACCACTAGCCAGGAGTTCTCCATTGGGACTAAACGCAAGAGAGAGGGTTAAATTTTCAATCTCAAACTGAAGTAATTTTTTACCTGTTTCTAGATTCCACAAGGCAATTTCAGAAATAAACCCTAACCCTTCTCCTCTTCTTCCACTGGCTAGGATTTGTCCATCTGGATTAATTGCCAAGGAGGGAATCATCCCTTCTTTCTTCTGGAGAGTCTTAATTAATTCACCTGTTTCCAGATTCCAGAGTTTAATTGAGCCATCCTGAATACCCCCGCCACTCACCAAAGTTTCTCCATCAGGACTAATGGCGAGAGCCGTAATTTGATCCGAATGTCCAGAAAGCGTTCGCAAAGGCTGACCTGTATTTAGGTTCCAGAGTTTAATCGTTTGATCATCGCTACCTGTGGCGAAGAATTGTCCATCTTGGCTAATCGCGATCGCACCTACGGCATCTGTATGTCCCTTAATATTACGCAACACTTTGGCATCTTGCCATTGTTGAGTCGGTGTAGCGGCGATGAGAGTCACATTACCGGAATTTGGGGATGCAGAGAGCGATCGCGGCACATTGGTTACGATAACTGACAGTACAGTTATAACCGTCAGTGCGACGATAACCGCATAAGAACTTGACCGACGACTCATGGTTAACCCTTGAGAACAACACCATCCCACCGGAATGGGTGAGATTGTTCCCTTAGACGACAGATAATGCCAAAAAGTATCCCATAAATATTATTCCCGTGCCAACAACAGCACAAAAAATTAAAGAAATTAATTCGGAGACGGTATAACTTACAGAGAATCCAGGCATTGCGAAACTCCCAAACTACGGTAACGATGCCATGATCACTTGGAATGGATCAATCTACCTCATACTTTTGGGTTAAATTAAATAATCTGGCTGATAAATTTAATGAATATTTAATCTTTCCGCAGGATTAGTTGGACGTGGTTGGCGAATAATCATTATAGTCTTTGTCAACACTCCGGCTAACTGGGCAATCCAAGCCGAGGGAATTTCGGAAATTAGCTTAGCATCTAACCAGAGAGATAATTGATGCAGGATTGTGGTGGCGCGATCGAGGGGAGCAGGTATCACCACAATTGATTGTAACGTTTCGCAATATTCCTGGCGTTTCTGAAATGCTTGCTGGCGTTCAGTGTATGTAGTAGGCGCATAAAATTCCACCTCCCCAATTGCATACACTGACGTACAATCAACGTCAAAACTACTGCCCACAGCAGCCCCAGAACCCACAAAATCAGCATAAAACCGCTTTTGGATAATTAAGGCTCCCCGACAGTCAGGTTTAATCGCCAGCAACTGCCCACTTTTGAACAAATCAAGGGGAACAGAGGTACAAGGAGAGTGGGTTGTGGAATAAGCAGAAGGATCGTTAGTTGGATGCATAGTTCACCTGACAGCAGCAGATCGATATCTAATACTGGGTTGTATCTCTCACTGTCAGGGACTTATGCAATGAGGTATCCCAGATCCCTGACTTCTTGAAGAAGTCGGGGATCTTGCTTGGATATACGAGGAAGGTTAGAGTTGAGATCAACTATTTGGATCGATCCCGTGGGAACGCAACAGTTCTTCAAGACGCTGCGATCGCACTCGTTCAGCTTCAGCCCGTTGTCGTTCAGCCTCCAGTTGTTCTTGGGCGATCGCTTCCCGTTCAGTTGGGGTTAGAATCCAATTCCCTTCAGCATCGTACCAACGTAACCATAGACGATTAATCCCTTCGTACTCTCCCGACCACAATCCCAAACCTAATTCCAATTGGGGTATCCAAATCCTCGGTTCGGTTAACTCCAATTCTTGGTAAAAACCAGCCGTAAGTGCAAACCCTCTTAATCGATCCGTATAGCGGTCAAACACCACATAATAGGGGACATTTAAAATTTGCTCGTAGACTTCCCATTTTGTCGGAGGTTCACTACTCAGGCGTGTACTTCTACCTAAATCTTCTTTTTCCGTCCCCGGTGATAATAATTCCACCACCACCGTCGGACGCACCATTTCTTGCCAAATCACATAACTTAACCGTAAATCCTCCTGATCATAAAGTCTTGATACGCCCACCACACCAAACCAATCGGGTCGTTTATACCAATAATGGTGACGCGCATCGTAGTAAAGATTCATATCACTACCGCAAAATATTTGCTCAGGTGGGTAGTTAGCTGGATGAAACGTCACGCGCAATAGTTCGGGTTGAAGATCATGAAATTCGTCAGGCAAACCAGGTTCCTCCGGATTTTCACTCGGTAAATCGTACATGGTAGGCAAGCTTTCTCTAGGAGAACGAGGCGGATGATTTTGCTCGATTCGGTATTTGATTGCCATAACACGTTGCTTAAAGTCTTTACCATCATAATAATTCGACACACGCCAAATCAACCCAGCTGTTTAAGCGCGATCGCAACAGTCAAAACCTCGATGACACAGCGACAACGCCCCAGCAGACGTAGGATAGCCTATCACTACCCCGCCGCTTTATGATCAACGTAGGAGGACGAAGCTATTTGTCATTTAAATCTGATTGTCAATACTTGCTCTCATCCTTGTAGTGCGACCAAGCAACTCGCTATTTGTACCCAATGTAAAGGCTTGACAAGCTTATCGTAGCCATTTCTTGTGAAATCCCATAACTTAATTTTAAACCAAGAGAACTAACCATGAGATTCATTAGTCCAAAAACTGACTTTGCTTTCAAGAAGATTTTCGGCTCAAACCGCAGCCAAAAAATTCTGATCAGCTTTCTCAACGCCATCGTTTACGAAGGCAAAAACACTATAAAATCTTTAGAAATAATCGATCCCTATAATCCGGGCAGTACCAGCACGCTTAAAGATACCTATCTAGATGTCAGGGCAGTTTTAGATAATGGGTCTACGGTAATCATAGAGATGCAAGTCTTAAACGTCGAAGCTTTTGAGAAACGAGTAATCTACAATATCGCCAAAGCGTATGCCAATCAGTTAGACATGGGAGAGAAATATATAACATTGCGTCCATTCATTGCTTTAACAATTACCGATTTTTTCTTGTTTAAGAATAGCGCACAAATGATTAACCGATTTCGACTGAAGGAGGAAAAACAGCTATTTAACTATCGAGACGAGTTAACAGTAATTTTTCTGGAGTTACCCAAATTTAACAAAGAACTATCAGAATTAGAAACCCTTAGCGACAAGTGGATTTATTTCCTCAAAGCCGCCCCTAGTTTAGACATAATTCCTGAGTCTCTGGCGGCAGTACCAGAAATAGGAGAAGCGTTAAATATTGCCAGCCGTGCTAACTTAAGTAATAAAGAATTAGAGGAGTTGCACAAGCAGGAAGTGTTTATTGGAGATAGGAAAGGCGAGATTAATTTTGCCAAAATTGAGCAAACTTTAAAATTAGTTTCACTTCTAATGCGGCAGAAGTTTGGCGCTGTTCCTCCAGAGGTTCAGGCTCAAATAGAACAATTATCTTTGGAACAATTAGACCGTTTAGTCGAGACAATTTTGACATTTACAACCTTGGACGACTTGGAGCAGTGGTTAGATAATTAATATCGGTTTTTAATAATTCCCTATTCCCTAAAATCACAAACTTGGAGTTCCTCTCGTGCTTCGGGATGGGTTGCTAAGTAATCTTGCAACCAGATACACCCTCTGGAGAGTAATTCCCCTAACCCTTCAACGTGCCAAATCCGGGCGGTGCCATCCGATGAAGCCGTGGCAATTTGGGTTCCATCTGGACTAAAAGTAACACTAACCACAGCACCTTGATGTCCTTTAATTTCTTGTACTAGGTTTCCCTGTAAATCCCATAAACGGGCGATACCCTCGAATGAGGCGGTGGCAATTCGGGTTCCATCTGGACTAAAGGCAATATGGGTTATGCCACTGGGATGCTGGTTGAGTTCTTTGACTAGGTTTCCGTCAGTATTCCAGAGACGAACGATGCCATCAATGGAAGCCGTAGCGATATAGTCTCCATTGGCACTAAAGGCGACACTTTTCACCCATCCCTGATGTCCTTTCAATTCCTGTCGCAGATTACCTTGCAAGTCCCAAAGGCGAACCGTGCGATCCGATGAAGCGGTGGCAATCTGCGTTCCATCGGGACTAAAGGCGAGGCTTCTTACCCACCCTTGATGCCCGATCAAGTCTTGCAGTAGATTCCCTTGAATATCCCATAAGCGGGCAATACCATCGGAGGAAGCCGTGGCAATCAGTTGTCCATCGGGGCTAAATGCCACTTGTGCCACGCCGCCGGAATGGTTGGGTAAGCGTCTTTGTAATTTACCCTGGATGTCCCATAAGTGAACAGTGCCATCAGATGAGGCAGTAGCAATCATTTGCTGATCCGGACGAAAGGTGATGTATGTGACACTCCCTTGATGTCCCTTGAATTCCAGGATGGATTTCCCTTGCCGATTCCAGAGGCGAGCTGTACCATCAGATGAAGCTGTCCCCAACAACTGCCCATCGGGGCTAAAGGTGACATGAGTAACCCCATCTTGATGTCCTTGTAACGGCTGATTGTGCGATCGCGTCCACAGGTGGGCAATGCCGTCAGATGTCGCCGTGACAATGATTTTACCATCGGGACTCATGGCGAGATCTGTCACAATACCTTGATGCCCTTTTAAGTTTTGTACCACATTTCCTTGCCAATCCCACAGGCGAGCCGTACCATCCATAGAAGCTGTTCCCAAAAACTGCCCATCAGAGCTAAACATCACCTGCGTCACTCGTCCTTGATGTCCTTTGAATTCCTGCAACAGATTGCCCTGAATATCCCATAAACGCGCCGTGTGATCCGATGACGCCGTAGCAATAAACTCTCCATCGGGACTAAAGGCAACGCTTCTCACCCATCCCTGATGTCCTTTAAATTCCTGCAACAAATTGCCCTGAATATCCCACAGACGCGCCGTGTGATCCGATGACGCTGTGGCAATCAACTGTCCATTGGGACTAAAAGCAACACGGGTTACTCCATCTTCATGCCCGGTAAATTCTTGCAACAAATTACCCTGAATATCCCACAAACGCGCCGTATGATCCGATGACGCCGTGGCAATTAACTCTCCATCGGGACTAAAGGCAACGCTTCTCACCCAACCCTGCTGTTTTGGCAATTCTTGCATTCCATTTTCTTGGCGATGCCACAAGCGAACCGTACCATCAATTGAGGCGCTGGCAATCCGTTGTCCATCTTGACTCACGGCAATACTGGTAACTCTGGCTTGATGTCCCGGCAATTGTTTGATGATTTTTCCTTGTCGGTTCCACATAAAAATAATGCCATCCAGGGAAGCCGTAACAATGGTTTGTCCATCGCGGCTAAAGACGAGGCTTTCTACACTGGCTTGATGATGCAGTTGATTCCGTTCCTGAATATTGTTTAGAATTTCTTGCAACGCTAAAACTGGACGAGTTGTGGGATAGTTGACTAAGGGACGCTCACCAAATGATGTTACCAAGGTATGCCCCGCTTTCATGGCTTGCAATAATGCCTCAAGTTGCCCCAACTCAAACGTAAGCAAAGCGCTATCCCCTGCTTTTTTTATTTGCTCCTCCAGGGATTCAGTATAAGCCTGTTTCAGTTGTTGGCGGACGTAAAAACCAGTCCCTGTGGCAACCGCCAGAACCAAAGCCCAAGTCACGGCAAATTTAAGCCGATTTTGATACTTTTCCCGCCGCGCTTGCTCCTGTGCCTGTTTAATTTTCTCTTGAGCAATTTGCATTTCTAAGAGGACTAATTTGCGCTCTTTCTTTTCAGCATCTAAAGCGCGTTCAACTTCCCATTTTTCCCATTGCTCACTTTTGGCTAAAAATTGATAATCCTGATCACTTAAGCATTGATTAGCCGCCCATTGTCTTGCCTCCTGTAACGCCTGACCCCGCAACAGTCGGGAATTATCCTGACCCTTGGATGCAAACCAGGCAGTTATGGCTTCTGAATAGGGTCGCAAGTTGGCGAGTTTTTCATTAACCCATTCCAGGTTAAATACAGTCTGATAAATGCGATTAGAAACCCTTAAGGTTTGCTGCTGTTTAACGACTAACCCACTTAGGCGCAATTCCATCTGTTCTGGATGATCATTGACCGCAACTTGTCCCTGTTGCAAAAGTTGCTGATACAGCCCCAGCAAACGCTCTGCTCGTTGTTCATTACTCAGCAGGCGATCGCGAATCGTTCGTAAATGCTCTGGTTCATCCTGAGATTGCCAGTTTTCCAGAATATAAGTGTGGACAATTTTGGCAATATCGGGGGTACGGCTTTGAGCATGTTTACCAACTAGATAGCATAATTTCTGGGTGAGGAAAGGTTGTCCACCCGTCCAGTTTAACACCTCTTTTAACACCGTTTCCGGATCATCAGCCTTATCAGCAAACCCAGGAATTAACGAGGCTTTGGCATCTTCAAATTGAAAGCCACCCAGTTGAATCGATCGCCCGATATTAAAGGGGGTGCGTTTTTTGTCATCAATTAAATTAGACGGCGTAGCAACTCCCAACAAACAAAACGTGAGGCGATTATAATCCGGATTATCGGCGCGTTGGTTATAACAGGCACGAATAAAGGCAAAAAAGTCGTCTTTAAAATCAAGTTTAATAATACTATCGATTTCATCCAGAAAAACAACTAGATTTTGATCAAACTGAGTCAGCAACACATCCTCGATAAACCGATTCAAGCGTTGTAACGGTGATAATATCTCATGTTGCTGCCACCAGGCAATATCATCAAACCTAGCCGATAGACCAAAGTTCCTCGCCAACTCAGAAACAATACCCAGATACCATGCCTCTGGCTTCGTTTGACTCCCCAGCCGTGTCATATCAATCGACGCACATTTAATACCTTCACTCTTGAGAATTTTCATCATCCGAACCCGCAAACTCGACTTCCCCATCTGTCGCGAGTTCAATACATAGCAATATTCCCCTTGCTTCAAGCTATCATACAGTTCATCATCAGCTTGGCGTTTCACATAGGAGGGGTGTTGATACTTTAAACTGCCGCCGATTTTGTAATAATTTTCTGTTCTGGTTAGTACACTCATGATATAAATTCTGATATTTTTTTATGTGTAGGGGCGGGTTTCACAACTATCGTTTCTTCCTTCACCCAGATGTAACGAAACCCGCCCTGACTAAATTGCCAATTTTGTGACGAATGACAAATGACTAATTCAAATGTTCTCGAAAATACTGCCGATACAATTGACATCGGGGTGTAACCTGATTCCCCCGCTGTTCAATTAACCCCATACTATGTAACTTATACGCCTGCATTGTATCTAATGGCACAGGTTCAGTTGCATTCACCACCTTTTCCAAGGCGTTAGCAAGTTCTGGATGTTCTTTCAATGTGGCTAAGTGGTGACGCAAATGTTGACTATAGATTCCCGCATCTGTAGCCGCATCTTGTAATAACTCGTCCAATGTAATCTGTTCAGTTGCCAGTTTATAAAGTGCCAACCGCACTAAATAAGGATGTCCGCCCACCTTTGCCAGTAACGGTACAAGCCCTTCACTACCAATTTGCAAATTCCCATCCAGAGAATGACGCTGTGCCAAATCTTCTACTTGTTGAGAAGTCCACTCCGCTAATGGCACAGGTAAACCAACATTAAATGGAGATTGATTAATATCTAATGAGCCATAATCTTCCGTGCTATGAACCACCACCAAGCGTAGTTGTTCCCACAGTTCGAGATTATTGGCTTCTTCATGCCAACTGCGGATAAGGGGAAAAAAGTGCGTGGCAATATTGGGATATTGGAATACTCGGTCTACTTCATCCAAGGCTAAAACCAAGGGACTCTCGGCTTGTGCCAAAAGCATTTCAAAATAGCGAGTACAACTGAGCATACTGCCTCGGTCTTCATTCCAATAATCAGACAACACCGCAGCCGGTTTTAACTTATCGCTAATACAGGCACAAAAGCAGCGCAAAAACTTATCCAATTCACTAAATTTTGCCTGCTCAATTTGCCGCAGATTTAAACGGACGGTGCGATACCCCTGTGTCTCGGCATACTCAATAATTCTATCCAAGAGAGAGGTTTTTCCCATCTTGCGCGGGGCTTTAATCCGAATTAGCGCCCCCGGTTGCCAAATCGTTTGATAACAATCCGATTCAATGGGAGGGCGTTCTACATAGAACTGAGAACGTAAGGGTACAGGTCCATTTGGATATTCTATCTTTTGCGAGGATACAGGTTGCGATTGTTTGGCGAGTCCTCGCGTTAATGGTTCCCGAAAATTGGTTTTGCTAACTTTCTCGCCTAACGCCTCAGACAGCTTACGCCATAACTGGGGTCCGACATCTCCTCGAATGTAATTGACGGTGAAGTTATGCTGTTCGGCAATTTGCTCATAACTGTAGCCCTCCCAAGCGCTGTGCAAGACTTTTTCTTCAACATCACTCAGGTAGCTACCCGTGTTGCCAGATAAGGCTTGGTTAGCAGCTTGTTTAATTTGATGCCAGGTTAATTGCGATTGCGAGTCCATGGCGAAAGTTAGCGCTGATCCTTGCTCTGAAATTTTATCAAATTTATTTGTTTTGGGAGCCGTGTTAAGTCATAACCTGACTTTTTCCGAGATTTTGCGCCTAATTTGGTCAACTTTGCTTAAATTTTACCCAAAAAAACATATTTTCAATAAATTTCACCTTAATAGTTAGGCATAACTTCCTTAATTTTACCGATTGCATGGCTTAAGTCTTGGTTGTATACTGGCAGGCAGAAAAAAATGGATTTAAGGAAAGTTAATCCTAGACATCCTTAACTAAACCAACTTTTCGCGATCGCTAACACCGCTCAAGTTATTATCCACCAAGGAACTGAGCAGCCAGACACGGAGATCACATCCTACTGAAGATAAGCTGTTATGCATTTAAATTGGGTATTAGTAGCGAGCAAGATGCTCGCACTACAAGGATGCTCGCCATTATTGGCATTAAAGTTTAAATGCCGAACAGCTTAAACCCTATCTTATTTTCTAGAACGAAGTCGATCAATCAATCCACCAAAACCGAGCATTAGACCTATCCCAAAAATGCCGAAGATTGAACTCGCTTCAGGTACCTGTTGAATGGTAATACGAGCTAACGTTTCATTGGGTGTCCGGGTAAAGTCACCATTGACATAAGACGGTAAATCCAGAAATCCTCCTTGTCCAGGCTCTTTAAGTAAGGGATGTGGCTTAATCACTCCGCCTTCTGGCGTTCCCTGACGAACGGCTCCAAAAAATCTCTCTGGCGGATCAAATACAATTGGCGTAGTCGAGGGATCTTCAACGTTTACCTCCGTCCCTGCATCAAACACATCAGCGCCGCGAATTTCAATTTGTTGAGGAACAAAAGTGCCTTCGGGGGAGAAAAGCCTGATCGGATCAACATCAGCGACGAAGCCATCATGGGTGGGAACAGCCATTGAGGCATAGGAAAGAGCGGTGTGAGTCGTAGGATTGACATCGACGAACAAGGAAGATTCACTGTTTGGCGGGAATCCGAAATTATTGGCAAATGCAATGTCTTGTATTCCGTCGGGTTCCGAAGTCGCAAATAAGGTGGCGATAGTATCTTGTGGATCAGGCAGCTCAGCACCAAAGCGTCTTGCCAGATCCAATAGTGGGGCAAACTCCGGATTTGTTGATTCTAAACCAGTAATTCCGTCTTCAGCCACAATTTCCAATGGTAGCGATGCCTTCTCGCCCGGACTGAAAGTATCAAAGCTTCCGTCATGAAAACCCAGCCAAAACGGGCTGAAAAAGACGCCTTGCTCCGGCGATAAGTTTTCAATGGTAACCTTTAAGCGCACAGCTTGCGCCGATGATGCTGTCAATAAGGTTAAAGCGACTGCAACTGACGAAGCGAAAATAGGCTTTAGTCGATTTGTATGACGTTTGACAAGTTTATTCATGTTAAAATTCCTAAACAGTAAATTTCCTCTAACCCCCTCTGGGTGTTTCGAGATTGCAAGCATTCTGGTTAATTGTTCGCGATATTTTGCGAGTTCCTGGAATCTTAGCAAAAATGCTGGATGATGAAGTATCAAAAAGAACCAGTGACAGAATTGAGTGTGCAACACTACTCGCCGTCACTTTATCTATCTCAAGCCATAGATACAACCTTCTTTATCAAAGCTTAAAGAAAAATGGTTTATGTCAATAAAATTGTATAGTATTGTATATTTATGTAACGGTTTTGCTCAGGACTCGTCAACAGCTTGCCTGTTTCCTCCAGAAGGTTTGATCCCTCTAAGTACCTGGACATATATTTATTCTGTCTTTATTGAGAATTGGCTGTGTAGAAATGGGGTTGGAGAGCGCTATAGCGATCGCTCTCCCTAATGTTAAGAAATATGGTAGTAATGCATAGCTTGACAAGGGGGGGCAGGGGGGTCTGACAGGTGTAGGTTTTTTATTTTATGGTTGGGACAAGACAAGGAGGACAAGGAAGGAAAGAAGACAAGGGGGGAAAACCGTACAGAATTCGGTTCGGTTAAACTAACTTCTAAAAGCCGAAACGCCCTATTTTTCGTTCTCACTCTTCCTTGTCTACTGGTCTACCTGTCTTCCTTGTCTTG
>NZ_JAVKEA010000004.1:0-24607 GCF_040221695.1 Coleofasciculus sp. E2-BRE-01
CTCACAGATTTTCTCCCAAGACTATTAAGAAAATCTTAAATATACATGGGTACGAATTGAGAAGAATAATTGGCTCAAACGCTTACATAGTCACGGTTTAGGCTTCTATCCTCAATCGGGATGGGGGGAACTTCAGTTTAAAGAGGGTGATCAAGTTTGTCTTGTCATGGAGTATATTCAGGGGCAAGATTTAACCCATGCTAATCGATTGACCGAAAAAGAAGCCTTACGCTATATTCGCCAAATTGGGTCAGCGCTGATGGTGGTGCATGAGAATAACTTAGTACATCGGGATGTTCGACCTGCCAATATTATCATGCGTCAGGGGAAACGGGAGGCGGTGTTAATTGATTTTGGGTTAGCGGTGGGATTTGATCACCCGTTGACAACGATTAATCCGACAACCGCCGATGGGTTTACACCCCTGGAATTATACCATGTGGATGCCGAACGCGGCGCTTATACCGATGTGTATTCTTTAGCCGCAACATTGTATCAATTATTAACCGGAGAAAAACCGCCCAGTGTCCGCGATCGCAGTTTGGCAAGGGCTAAATTAAAGCCACCTCAAGACGTGAATCCCCAAATGAGCGATCGCACTATATATCGCACTATATGTAGTGGACTGACACAGCTAAAATTGTGGAATAGATTTGACGTTTAAACCGGGCGCACGCCATGCGCCCCTACAATGCTAATCCACCAATTAAGGTGTGCCACTCCAGTAGGGTGTGTTAGCGTAGCGTAACGCACCATTGCCACTGTAGCATCTCAGTTATTCAGAATTAATCCAAATAATTCCCCCTAATTGGACAAGCCACTTCTGAAGTCGAGAGTGGCGAGTTTTCGGCATTGGCTTCTGCACAATCTTGCCATCAATATATTCCCTGGCAGGTTGGGCTTCAGGTTGTTGGAGAAATTCGGCTAGGGTAAGCGTTGGGGATGGTGTTTGTACCATTTAGGGAAATCTCCAATAGGTTACAAAAATGAAATTATTGGGTCATTTTTGCCAAAATCACGATAGATTAATCTTAATTGGGTATCAGGCAAAATGATTAACCCATCTAACAGTTTAGCTGAAAATGAGGACGCGATCGCGCAAATTCTGCCATCAGGGGTTGATAGTGAGGACTAGAGAAGGGACGATAATCCTTGCTCGCCTGAACAGTCATTTTACACAATAACCGAAACTGAAGTGGCTTTGGAGGTTGATTCACACGTTCTACCTGTACCTCTAGGTTTAACTTGTGTAGGATTAACTCAAACATTTCTGCCAGCAAATATCGCGGACAATAGCCGACAATATAGTGGTCTTCTGTCGTTAAAATTAAAGATTGAGCATCGTAAGGATTTTGAAATTCGTGAGCTAACCCTAATTTTTCACCCGATTCAAACTGATTAATCCGCTCAATGGCACAGCTTGGCAAATGTCGCAGCCCATGGGAGAAAAAGTATAAATGATACTGTCCTTGTGTATTAACTTCCGGACAAGGAAAAACAGCAAGTGTATCCGTTTCTCTTTCCCCACCACTGCGGGCTAAAATTGTCATGGGGTCATGTTCATCGTTAGGAATATTTAACCATTCCATAAAACTAGAATAATCTGGACGCGATCGCGACATTAACCGATTCGCAAAGACGGGGAATAATTCAGTTGATGTATACACTTCATCTAAGTACGGAAACGAAGACAATGGCTGAAAAGCACATTTCGCTTCCGCCTCTTTTACCCCTTGGGTATAAATAAATTGATAGAGTCTTCCATCAAAGGTTAACCGACCAATCGAGAACCAATAGCGACTAATCGGATCTTGCCAAGCTAAAAATAGTGTTTTTGGTGTTTTCAAGGTCGTGTTTTCCTCAAGGTAAGTAGCCGATGTTTATTGATGTCCAGAATCTCCTGAGCAAAGTTGATGGCTTCGGGAGAAATGCGCGATCGGTTAATGCGATTAAAGATGGCTAAAGTATTAGCCTTTTGGATCGTTTCCAGCCGCGCCAACCACACAGAAGCCGCTTGGGGATAGCGATGAGCCACGAGTGAGAACACATCAAAGGTTTTAAGCGTTTTTCTATCATCAACACTGCCATAAAACGCCGAAAAACATTTATTGGCATAAGCCTGAACTGAGCGTTTCTGCCTTTGCTCGTCAGAGAGATCGCGTCCTAAACTGGAAGCATGGTCATAGGTTGGTGCTAGGTGTTCAGTTTCATCGGACGCTGATGCTGTTTTCATGCGAGCAATTCCCCAGTTTTCATGGTGACGATCGCCATTGCCAATCCACGCATCTAGCAGCAGATAACCAACAAACACATCTACTGCTGTTTGGATACCAGAGGGCGGTGTCCAATCAATCGGTAAATGGACAGATTCCCCGGCAATCACCCTCAATACTCTATCTATTGTATGTTGTGATATGCCATACGTCCCAAACGCCGGATAGTTCGGCACAATTGAGGAAAGCAGTTCGTTACCATGAACCAGCGTCCCCGATTTCGGTAAAAAGTTAGGTGAAACGACACCGCGATCGCCGTTCCAGGTAGAAGCCAATTCGTAAACCGCATAGGGAAGTCCCAAGAGTTTACATAATTCTGAGGCGACTTTTTCTGCCCAATCTTCCCCCAGGTTGGGTCGGCTTTGCTTATAAAGACAACGACCCAGTTCTTCGTGGTAGAACCAAAATTTATATTTACTCCCTAACGTTTCATTCGAGGAGGCTTCATACGCTTCTTGCGTGATCAGTAAGATTGGGAATTCATCGGTCATAAATCAGACATACAGTCTCTAACTGTTGGTCGGTCTGCATGAGTTGGTGAACGGACAGAACTTGCAGGTAGAGTCATAACGGCTACGGTGTTGCCTAACATATCAAAGAATTCAACACTATAACCCGTTTCTAATTCAGCAACGTTATGTTTTTCGACAACTGTACCGATATCACCTGCATAAAGCCCAGCTTCAGGAATATCGCCAAGCAAAATAACGTCTGAATAAAGTTCGTAGTTCATGGTATCCTCTATTCATGGCTCTAGTCGCCGTTCAAATAGGCAGAGAAACGGTGCGTTACGCTTCGCTAACACACCCTACGTTTCTACGTTGATAATTTTCATATCTGATTCGCTACGTGGCAAAATTATCAATAATCGTGCGATCGCGATTAGGAATCATGACCGCTTTTTCTAGGTTGATCGGTAGGGGCGACCCGCCTGCATCAATGAACAATGGTGTCCATTCAATTGACTCGGGTCGCCCTGTGATCAAATCCTTGGGCAATGAATGGTGCGTTACGCTTCGCTAACGCACCCTACGTAACGCTGGACTAGCTACCGCTAATCCGGGCTAAATCGCGGGCGTTTTCTTCAAACGCAGCCGTCAGCGCATCATCGCCACTTAATCCGGCTTCTTCGGCTTTATTTAAACAAGCCAGAACCCGCTTGTAATCCCTGGGTATCACCTTGACAAACTTCGGCACCATTTCTGTCCAATTTGCCAAGATAGTTAACCCCAGTTGACTCTTGGTGTACTCGACGTGTTTGGCAATCATTTGGTGGATGATTTCAATTTCCTCGTCATCTTCCAGTTTCTCCAAGTCGGACATCTGGGTATTGCAACGAGTGGCAAAATCCCCTTTCTCATCTAACACATAGGCGACACCGCCACTCATTCCTGCGGCAAAATTGCGCCCGGTTGGACCGAGAACCACTACTTTACCCCCAGTCATATATTCGCACCCATGATCTCCCACGGCTTCAACTACCGCGTTAACCCCTGAGTTGCGAACACAGAACCGTTCACCTGCCATTCCCCGAATATAAACTTCACCAGAGGTTGCGCCATAGAGGGCGACATTACCGACAATGATATTCTCACGGGGGACAAAGGTGGAACGGGCGGGGGGATAGAGGATTAATTTACCCCCAGATAATCCTTTGCCAAAGTAGTCATTGGCATCTCCTTCTAGTTCTAAGGTGACGCCCTTGGGGACAAATGCGCCGAAGCTTTGACCTGCACTCCCTTGGAAATGCAGATGGATGGTATCCTCCGGTAAACCCTGCCAATGACGCTTGGTGATTTCATTGCCTAAAATCGTGCCAACCGCCCGATTGATATTCTGAATCGGTAGGGTAGCGGTTACCTTTTCACCTTTTGCGATCGCACCTTTGCATAAGTCTAGCAGTACCCTCATATCTAGGGACTTATCCAACCCATGATCCTGGGGAATCTGACAATAGCGCCCAATTTCGGGTCCCACATCCGGTTGATAGAGAATCTGGGATAAATCCAATCCCTTCGCCTTCCAATGATCCACCGCCTGCTTCGCTTCCAAGACATCCACACGCCCCACCATTTCATTTAGGGTGCGGAATCCCAGTTGTGCCATGATTTCCCGCACTTCCTGGGCGACAAAGGTCATGAAGTTCACCGTATGATCCGGATTGCCGATGAAACTCTGGCGTAGCTGGGGGTTCTGAGTGGCAATTCCCGCCGGACAGGTGTTTTTTTGACAAACTCGCATCATAATGCAGCCCAGGGACACCAGAGGTGCCGTAGAGAAGCCAAATTCCTCTGCCCCCAATAGCGCCGCCATAACCACATCGCGCCCCGTTTTCATTTGACCATCGGTTTCCACCACAATCCGCGATCGCAGATCATTTAATACCAAAGTTTGATGGGTTTCCGCTACCCCCAATTCCCAAGGTAATCCGGCGTGTTTAATTGAGGTTTGCGGGGATGCACCCGTTCCCCCATCAAAGCCGGAAATCAATACCACATCCGCATGGGCTTTGGCAACCCCCGCCGCGATCGTTCCTACACCCACCTCAGACACCAGTTTCACATTAATCCGGGCGTTGCGGTTGGCGTTTTTCAAGTCATGAATTAACTCGGCTAAGTCTTCAATCGAGTAGATATCGTGGTGGGGTGGGGGCGAAATTAAGCCGACTCCTGGCGTCGAGTTGCGTACCTTAGCAATCCAAGGATATACCTTGCGCCCCGGTAACTGTCCCCCTTCTCCGGGTTTCGCCCCCTGCGCCATCTTGATTTGGAGTTCCTTGGCTTGGGACAAATACAAACTGTTGACCCCAAACCGCCCGGATGCGACTTGTTTAATCCCGCTGTTCTTAGAATCGCCATTTTCATTTGTCCAGGTATAGCGTTCGGGATCTTCACCGCCTTCCCCAGTATTGGATTTCCCGCCAATCCGGTTCATGGCGATGGCTAGGGATTCATGCGCCTCTTTGGAAATTGACCCGTAACTCATCGCCCCGGTTTTGAACCGCCGAGTAATCGCCTCCACGGGTTCCACTTCCTCTAAGGGAATGGGGTCGCGTTTCTTGAATTGCAGGAGTCCCCGTAGGGTAAAATGTTGCTGGGTCTGCTCATTAATTAGGGCAGCGTATTCTTTATACAGGTCATAGCTACCCTGACGCACGGCATTTTGCAGGGCGTGGATGGTTTGGGGGCTTAATAGGTGTGCTTCCCCGTCTTTGCGCCACTGATATTCGCCGCCTGCATCTAGGGTATGCCCATTCACGTCTCGGTCAGGGAAAGCGTAACTATGACGCATAATTGCTTCTTGGGCGATTACGTCTAAATCCGCCCCTTCAATTCGCGTGGCTGTCCAGGTAAAGTATTTATCAACAAGTGCCTGTTTGAGTCCAATGGTTTCAAAGATTTGGGCGCCGCGATAACTTTGGATGGTGGAAATGCCAATCTTGGAGGCGACTTTAATTACACCCTTGGTGGCGGCTTTGATATAGTTTTTCTGCGCCGTCTTGCGATCAATATTCTCCAGCAAGCCCTGGCTGATCATATCGTCAATGGTTTCATAGATCAGATAGGGATTAATCCCACCGCAGCCATACCCAATCAGCAGCGCATGATGATGAACTTCGCGAGGTTCTCCGGATTCTAAGACGATTCCGACTTTAGTGCGGGTTTTTTTGCGGATTAAGTGGTGATGTAATCCTGCAACCGCAAGTAAGGCGGGAATTGGTGCATGGTCTTTATCGATGCCGCGATCGCTGAGGATAATTATAGTGGTTCCGTCTGCGATCGCATGATCCGCTTTTGCACAAATCTCCTCCATCGCCGTTTCCAATCCCTTCACCCCAGCCTTGGGGTCAAATAGAATCGGTAGGGTGACAGATTTAAACTCCCCTTCGGACACATATTTGAGTTTCGCCAATTCCTCGTTCGTCAGAATCGGCGTTTTCAGTTCAATTAAATGACAACTCTGGGGTTCAGGTTCCAGTAAATTGCGTTCTGAACCAATTGTGGTTTCCGCCGAGGTGATAATTTCTTCCCGAATCGAATCAATCGGGGGATTGGTGACTTGGGCGAAGAGTTGCTGGAAATAATTGTACAGTAACTTCGGGCGATCGGATAACACCGCCAATGGCGTATCCGAACCCATGGAACCCACCGCTTCTACCCCATTCTGTGCCATTGGTGCCATTAGCATCCGCAATTCCTCGAAGGTATAGCCGAATGCGATTTGCCGTTGAATTAGGGTGTCGGGTTCCGGTTGGGCTACCTCTGGCGCATCCTTTAACTGTGCCAGTTCCACCATGTATTCGTCAATCCACTCTTGGTAGGGATGTTCGGTAATAATTGCCTGTTTCAATTCCTCATCAGCAATAATCCGCCCTTCTTCCATATTCACCAAGAACATCCGCCCGGGTTGCAAGCGCCCTTTAAACGCCACGTCTTCGGGTTCCACGGGTAACACCCCGGCTTCCGATGCCATAATTACCCGATCATCTTTGGTGACATAATACCGCGATGGACGCAACCCATTCCGATCCAAAACCGCCCCAATCGTCGTACCATCGGTAAAGGCGATAGACGCAGGACCATCCCAGGGTTCCATCAGACAGGAGTGATACTCATAGAATGCCTTTGTCTCCGCACTCATCGACTCATGATTTGTCCAGGGTTCGGGAATCATCATCATTACCGCATGGGGTAAGGAACGCCCAGAAAGGACTAACATTTCTAGGGAGTTGTCGAATATCGCTGAGTCACTTCCCTCTAAATCAATAACGGGCTGAATTTTCTCCAAGTCATCGCCAAACAGTTTCGACTTAAACAGCGACTGTCGGGCGTGCATCCAGTTAATATTACCCCGTAAGGTATTAATTTCCCCATTATGGGCGATGTAGCGATAGGGGTGGGCGCGTTCCCAACTGGGGAAGGTGTTGGTACTAAACCGGGAATGCACTAAGGCTAGGGCGCTTTTCAGATCCGGATCATGGAGTTCGGGATAATATTGTCCCACCTGTATCGGCGTCAGCATCCCTTTGTACACAATTGTCCGACAGGAGAGGCTGGCTGTATACCAGCAGGGGTCAACCTCTGACTGGCTAAGTTCTTTTTCCGCCCGTTTCAGGATCACATAGAGTTTCCGTTCAAAGGATAGATCATCAGCCAGGTTTGGGGAACGCTGGATGAACACCTGTTGCATGAACGGTTCACCCAGTTTAGCGATACTTCCCAGGGGGGAGTCATCCACGGGAACATCCCGCCACCCCAGAACCCTTTGCCCTTCTTCGGTGGCAATTTTCTCAAAAATCTGGCGACTCTGCTGGCGAATCATCGGATCAGGGGAGGTAAAAATTGCCCCTACTCCATACTGACCCGCTTCCGGTAGGGTAATGTTATCGGCGGCGGCGACTTTCCGCATAAACTGATCCGGGATTTGGATTAAAATCCCCGCACCGTCTCCAGTATTCGGTTCACAACCACACGCGCCGCGATGTTCCAGGTTTGCCAGAATCGTTAGCCCTTGTTCCACGATATCGTGGGACTTATTCCCCTTCATCTGCACGACGAATCCGACACCGCAAGCATCATGTTCAAACTGTGGATCGTATAAACCTTGTTTTTTCGGCAGTTGGTTGCTTTTCATCTCAAAATGACCCAAAAACGACGAGGGTTGTAGGGGCGCAAGGCTTGCGCCCGTTTTTCAGTGTAGAGGTTGGAAAGCTATCTGGTGTAACGTAGCGGAAATCAGTATCCAGTGGAAAAAGGTGCAACAGCTTACTATACAAGCGTTTCTTTATTCTACCTTCTGCCTCGGAGTCTCGGAGCCTTCTGCCTTTTACCTTAACGGAGGGTATCCCCGCCGTGACACCATCAGCTTGTTGGATTACGATAAACCAACTCCACCAGAAGTACAAGCCACGCTTTAACAAAACGATAAGATTTGGGGGATTTGGCTTTAATTTAGTTAAGGGTTGAGTTTTGTCGGAAAATGCTTCAAAAAAACAGTATAGTCTGATACTGAATGCCAAAAAGTCATGATTTGTTCGTAGTAAGGGAACCTTAGCCCTTCTTTTAAACTGAGAACCATTCAATGAACTATCAACCCTAACCCACCCCTATTCAAGCGGGGAATGAATTAAAATTGACAGAACAATTGAATGGGTTAGGTTCAAAAGCGTCATTCAATAAAGGGCGCACGTCTATGCGCCCCTACAAATACCCACCGATTATGGAGAACACAGGATAGTTCTAAGTTTTTCGGGAATCTCTTCAAAATGCTCTAACAAAAAATCCATAATTGCCAAATGGCGCAAATCAACGGGTTTCGGAGGGCGATGTCCTTGATCTCGGTTAAACCAACATTGTACGGTTCCCAGGGAGCGATCGCAAATATGAGAAATTTGTTCATAGGTGACATCCCATTTGGCATAAAAGTCCCTGGGTGTCATCCCTAATTCACAGTAACAATAAAGGTCAATGATGTACTGTTCACGCCGAGTAATCGGGCGAGGCTGGTGGGGATAGTGGGTATTGTAGCGTCCTCTGGGACTATGCAGAGATGGAGGCGCGATCGCACGGCGAGACTGGCTGGAATAAAGGTAGGAATAGCCATTCTCTTCGCTGGCTGCAACGATATCGGGCATTTTTTCTAAGTCCTCTTCCCAAGCCATATCTGCGGTGATCCAAGCTGCACTGGGAGAATCGGGGGCGAGTTGAATCAGGTAGCATATCGTCCATTGATCACAATCGTGATTATATTCATAGAAGCGCCCCAGAATCACGCCCCAGTCAGGATTTGGAGTTTTCCATTGAACGCGATCGCCTTCTTTGTAGCGAGGGGTAGGGAAAGTGTTGAGTCTTGTGTAGGGGCGGGTTTCACAACTATCGTTTCTTGTTTCCCCAGATGTGACTAAACCCGCCCCAACCGAGTGTGGAGTCATCTCCTCTATCTCCTTACCGTGACGCAGGGTATTTAATGCGCCAGCGATGAGTTTACCGTTGAGGCTTTGAGTCAACTGCTGAATAAACAGCTTGGCGAGAATGTTGACTTCAGCATCGGTTAGGTGCATTTGGGATGCATCGAAATCAACGTCGCTGTAGTGCTTGAGATGGGAGAGGAGTTGGGTAACGCCAACATCCTCTAACCCTTGCTGGGCTGTGGTTTTGGCGGTGTAGCAGGTGTCGAATTGAGGCGGTAAATATCTCATAATATCTTGGGTGCTTTATGCGCTTGTGATAATAATATAACAAAATTAACAAAATAAACACCCTTTTCTCTCAAAAAAAAGAGCAAAGGGAAACCATTTGATCCAAAAAACGTAGGGTGGGTTAGGCGGCATTTAATCGAAGCGTTAACCATTCAATGAGATATCCAACCTAACCCACCGATAGTTAGACAAAGAAATAATTGAAAATTGACCCAATCATCGGACAGATTGGGTTAAAAAGCGACATTAATAAAGGGCGCAGGTCAGTCATTGGTGTCAACCTAAGCTACAATCCCCCTCACCCCCAACCCCTCTCCCACCAGGGGAGAGGGGAGTAATATCATGTCCTAACCATTGCCCATAATTACAATGCTGTAACCGTAAGGGTTTCGTTTTTTTATTAAGGCTGATTTGCCAGTGCCGTAGTGTCGTGGCACACCTAAAATGGTAGATTAGCATCGTAGGGGCGCACCGACGTGCGCCCGGTTTAAACGTCAAATCTGTTCCACAATTTCAGCTATGCCGTAGGGTGGGTTAGGCGGAATTTAATCGAAGCGAATAACCATTCAATTAAGTGTCCGCCGTAACCCACCGATGTTCAGGTGGGGAATTTTAAAAAGTGCGATCGCGTCATCGTTTTCGTTCGCCTAATCGCTTATCATTATTCAATTGCAGCAATTTTACCGTTGTTCGTCCTTCTGGTGTTAATCCATGAATTGTCGTATCCTCATCGACAAAATGTGTAGAGCAGCTAAAAAATCGCGCAAAGCCGCACAGTGAGGCAGTTTTGTTTTTTTTGCTGGGGGAACTTCAGCTTAATATTTGCCAAAAAATCCGATCTGCCTGACGGCGGAAAAAGGACAAAGGGCAAAAGGGCTACAGAGTCCAGCCGGAAACGCACACCACCCGAAACCCGTTGCCGTAGTAGTGGTTCGTGGGATAACCCCTGTCGCGGTACGCCGCACGGCATTTAACAGGGATGCTGTTCCAGCAACCACCGCGCAGAATACGAGAATAATTATCATTATTATCAATTAACCAAACTTCACCATCTGACGGCGCACCTTCATAGTTGTCGTGCCAGTCATCTAAACACCATTCCCAGACATTCCCATGCATATCGTACAAACCAAAAGCGTTGGGGGAAAAACTGCCCACGGGGGTGGTTTGTTTTCGATATTGTCCTTTGGGTTCATCAGCATAGGTGTAGTTAGCATTGTAATTGGCTAATTGATCCGTTAGGGTTTCACCAAAGTGAAAGGGAGGATAGGTGGGATTTTGGTTTGATTCGCTGATAGATGAGGAATCAGGGAGAATGGCTCTACAAGCATATTCCCATTCGGCTTCAGATGGGAGTCTATATTCCCGTCCGGTGAGTAGGGAGAGTCGGGCGCAAAATTCTACTGCATCATACCAGGAGACTTGCTCAACGGGTCTATCCCATCGGGTGGGAACTGTCTCGCTTGATCGGTAGTTGGGTAAGGTTTTGGGATTAGGATTGTCCTTAAAACGAGCCGGAGCAGGGTCAAGATCACGGTTTATCTTCAAATCTGTACGAGACGCGATTATACGCCATTGTGCCTGAGTAATCGGCGTTTTGCTCATAAAGAAGGATGGAACGGTGACTTCGTGTTGGGGGTGTTCGGCACCTCTTCCTTCTTCTTCTGGCGAACCCATAATAAACGTGCCGCCAGGGATGACGACCATATCTATAGCAATTGTTTCCTCCCTGAAGGGGTGACTGCCAGCCGTTTTTTTTATCCCCATGGTGTCATTCCTTTGAAAGAGAACATACCCCTTTTTTAACCAATCTCTGACAATCTTAAATTTACCCTTTTTAGCAGTATCAAGCTGAGGACAACTGGTGACTAAATGAGTATACACTCCCTTTCTCAGTCGCCGTTGCAGCGTTACTTCACTAATATTCAAATCCTGCGCCACCTGACTATCATAACGGGGCAAATTTCGCTCATTAAACCGAACCAAAAAAGCTTGTCGCTCATCTTCTTCAAACAGCTTATGAGCATCAGCGACTCGTTTTATAAATGCATCCCATGATGTTAGAGGAAGAGGAAGTTGTTTCCTAAAATATTGAACAAATGCATCCCATGTTAGAGGAAGAGCAAGTTGTTCCCTAAAATACTGTGCCGTGTGGGTTTCCCGTTTAATAATCTCACCGCGACGGTTAACAAAAACCGTCTCAAAGGAGAATAATTCAAGTTCGCTAGTATCCAGGGAGGGAAACCCAGCAGATGACGACTGTGACTGTTGTTGGGTGACTATTGGCGTAGCCTCCACCGATTCACCCTGCCATCCTGCTTCAATTTCCTCGGCTAAACGCACATAAGCCCCCCCCAATTGTTTCAAAATATGGGTAGTAATCTCAGCAAAATGCTCTGGCTCAAACTCCTTAACTGTTTCCGCTTGCACCTGTTTTAAAGCGTCTGGCTGCTTCAACAACCCATAAAACTGCTTGAGATTTTTACCCAGTCGTTGGGCAAAATAGCGAGAAATCACCGTAACAATCTGCACAGACTTGGCTGTGGGAGAATCCTTCAGAAACAGGCGGCGGATTGTCTCCGACTCATCGGTTGATGCATCCCCAATAAACTGATACTGAATCTCATCCGGATTCGTCTCTGGCGTAATCAAACCTTGGGGGTGTAAAATTCCCCCCAGAAACACTTCCGCAACATGAACGGGTTGAAGTTCCCGCAGTAACGTGCGTCGAATTAAACGCACAATCGGTAAATTCACCACAGGTGCAGCCGCCAGCAAACTCGCCAATTCTCGCGCCATGGGGGAGGAAGATAAGCGGAAGTCATAATACCGTTCTTGGAAACCTCTCTCCAAACCTGTCTCCATCCCCCCTTGCCCCCCTTTGAAAGGGGGGTTAGAGAGAGAAAGCTTTGAATTCTCCTCAGATGCTGGCGGAAACACAAATCCAGTCGCCCCAACGGTTCCTTTCCCCACCACCATTTCACTCCAGGTTTGAGCCAGGTCAGGTTCTAAACTCAATACAGGCACTTTAACGCCCTGTTTCGGATCAAAATCCTCGCCCAATAAAATTTCCGAAATTGCCAGATTTCGATTCGCCACAGCCGCTTGACAGCGACTATCCAGTTGTACCATTGTCCCCCCACTCAATCCCGTTCGCCACCACATCCGGGTGGGTAACATCTGGACAATGGCGACATTATTCTGGTTTCCCCAGGTGTCTAGAATTGAGACGGCTTTACCATTGCGCCACTTCTCGCCAACACAATCACTAACCACTAAAATTAACCGATGACCACTGGGATCAATAAGTATTTGGGGACGATAAAAACGGTGAGACAAAGCATTTTTACCGATTCCTTTCTTCAGGCGAATCTCTCCCTGTTCATCCGTTACCATTCCCCAAGTGCGGACATAACGAAAAATGCCATAGTGTTTGTAGAGTTGTTCTAATTCCTGAGTTGTCTGTCGCCAGAAGATCATCGAATCGCTTTGATCAATCACCAACTCTAAATCAAATCGTAGTGCTTGGAAGGGCTTGAGGATAGGACTTACAATACCATTTAATTCGGCAGTCGAGTCTACCGTTGCCACTTCATCTAAAATCGTGGTTTTGCCAGAGGAAATCCACTGCATCAAGGGGCGAAATGCCCGTGCGAGTTTCAGGGGGTGAGGGATAGCCGCAACATCAGGAAGGGCAATCTCTAGGGAATCGTGACGAGAAGTAGTTTTGGCGTAGACTCTCGCAGCAGGTTGGTTTCGGGAGGGGATAGTGGGAAGAGACGATTCGGGTACTGGGGTGGATGATGGTGTAGAGGATACGGTTGAATCGATGATAGGCGGTTCGGCTGGGGTAGGTTTGCTGGGAGAAACCGGAGTTGGAGGTTGAGTTGAGGCGGAATTCCGGCGTTGTGCCGCCAGCCAGAGAATTTCGGCAATTTCTGTCCCGGTGAGGTTTAAATCTTGTTCTAATAGGGCGATTAATCGGTCAAATTTCATTTCCGAAGGCAGAGGGTAGGAGGCAACAGGCAACAGGCAACAGGGAGAAATTCTATCCTATTGTAGGGGCGGGTTTAGCCATTTAATTAACGGGTATACCGATAACTTATCAACAAAACCCGCCCTCTTGTCGCCTCATGTCTCTGGATATAAGGGGTAAGGTGGGCAATGCCTACCCTACGTCTGGGAAATTCTATCCTATTGTAGGGGCGGGTTTAGCCATTTAACTGATGGGTAGACCAAAAACTTATCAACAAAACCCGCCCTCTTGGCGCCTCATGTCTCTGGATAAACGGGGTAAGGGGGGCAATGCCCACCCTACGTCTAAGAATTCCGGTTCCCCTTCTCCCCCGATGGGACAAGGGGGTAGGGGATGAGGGTGAAAAATTGTCACCATTAAACTACACGTTCCTTATATATACCGCTATTAACTTTCACCATTCACAACTCATCAATCGCCGACAAACTATTCAACAACAATTCCTGTAACTCCTCGGTAAACGCTTCCGGACTCAAATTATTTCTAATATAAATCGCATTAAGTAACTGATCCGTCGCCCGATCCTGTTCATCCTTATCCAAAAACGCTTCAATCAATGACTCAGTTGTCTGTTTCACCCTTTCCCAATTCGCCTCATCGGTTTCATCTTGGAAATGAGCCGCAATAATCGTTTTTAACGCGGCTGTATCCGGATCAGGCATTCTCACCCGCAAACACCGACGCACAAACGCGGGTGGAAAATCTCGCTCGGCATTACTGGTCATAATAATAATCGGAAACTTAGAACAATGGACTCTCCCCCGCTGAATCGAGGCTTTAATTCCAGCATCTTCGGTTCGCACTTGTACAGGTTTTGGCGTGCTATTTTCTCCCTGAGTTGACGACTTATCAGCCCAACGGACTAATTCCGGAATCTCATAGTTTCCTTCTTCAAATAGGTGCAGGAGTTCGTTAGGTAAATTAATGTCGCTTTTATCAATTTCATCAATCAATAAGACTCTGGGATACTGAGAGGGTAAAAAAGCCGTTCCCACAGGACCCAAGGTAATATACTGACCAATATCCGGTGATTTACCTTTATTAAGCTGGGAATCTTGGAGGCGTGCGATCGCGTCATACCGATAGAGTCCATCTTGTAACGTAGAACGGGTAGTAATTAGCCAGGTTAACACCGATCCTAATTGAAGTTCATGGGCAATCGCATAAGCTAAAGACGTTTTTCCCGAACCCGGATTTCCCGTTACCAAGAGGGGACGCCGTAAATACAACGCCGCATTCACTGCATCCGCTACATTCACCCTTGGCGATTTACCCGTCTCGTCTTCCCCTTCGTCGTCAATAGATTCCTCCTCTAGTTTAGGAGAGTGCAGCCGAAATTTTCTGCCTTTTTCTTTTCCTTGTTTATTTTCCTCAGCATCCGCTAATTGTTGCACCGCTTGCCAACGTTGTTCGATTTCCTTAAGTTCGGCTGAATCATGAATCTCTCGAAATCGTCGCCAGGGAGGAGGCGGTGGCAAATTAGCAATTTTAAAGCTATGTTCTTGCCCATCGCCGTAAAAAAAATACCAATCGTCGGGATTCGGTGTTGATGTCACAATACCCTCCTGTGATCCGTTTAGCTTGCCAGTTGATTAAACTTGGGTAAATTAACTGGCTTGCGCTCAGTATTATCGCAGAGAACGGATAAATTATACCCCAAAAGCGTCTCTCGATTCGGTTGAGCCAAGTCTTGCTTACGAATGTCTAGAATTTTTTCCGATAACGTCTCTAAATCCGAGAATGAGTCTGCCGTGGTTAATCTATTTAAACTGTCTATAGCAGGTTGACACAGGTCTTTATTTTTCAACCAGAAACACAACGGAATTCCCTTTGCCAATAAAAGCTCAAAAAGTACCTGAGTTTTGCGCGGGGGTAAGTCACAACACAGTTTAACAATGATAAATCGTTCTAGTTCTAATGCCAATTGTTTCTTTTTCAAGGCATTAGATAACAAACTGGACAAGTTCCTCTCTTTATCAAAATCACAGATATCATTGGGGTTGACTTGTGTCATTTTTTGCCATTTTATCAGACAAGCATTCTGCCAATCTGGTTTTAACAGTCGATTTAACGAGCGTAACATCACCGAATATTTCTCACAGAGGGCGATATCATCTTTTTTCCAAACTTGGGGAGGCTTGAATTCAAACCGCTTACTTAGCAGTTCGGTGGGCAGAAATAATTCAATTTTCAAATTGTATGGCTGATTCTGTAAAACTTGTGCGTGTAAGTAGTCGTCTTTGGCTTGTTGAATAAACTTATAAATCACATCGGGGATCTCTTTCTCGAAGTATCCCTCCGTTTTCCTGTCGTCTGGATTTAAATCAATCGGTTGATTTTGGGTGTTGGGAAAATCCTCAATAAACTCGGCTTGGATGTTAAAGGTTTTCTTCTTGGTTCGGGTTTTACCCAGCAGCGGATAAACCAAGATTAACAGATAGCTTTGGAGGATGGAATTGGATGGCTGTTCAGTCGGACAATCAAGAGTGGGATAGTTCTGCTGAATCCACTGGTTTAACTTATCTTTTAGATCAGGCTGAATATCGTGGCGAGTTAACAGGTTAATTACAGAGGATTCGACAAAATCGGTTAAACTAGGACAGGTCGTAGATAACCCTATATCTACTGGATTATCACCACAAGCTAGGAGTTTGCGATCGCACTCAATCAAGCCTAACATTTTTTCCTCTAATTCTTCAATATTATGGCAATCAAAAAAATGCTCAATTGGCTTCTCCATAGTTACATCTTGAAGAATAAAAATGAGGGCTGATAGTTGCTCATAAATAGTGAAATTCGCTTCAATTCTGGGATACTCTTGACCCACTTGTATAATAAATCCTTTTAAAAGCCCTCTGTTCTCTAATTTTTTAATGGCGTGGATCAGCCTAGTTCGGTAGTCCTCACCTAGAATTTGGTTATAAAAATTATTGCCAAACTTCCCTTCATTTTCCAGGAAAATATTTTTCAAATTATCTTCACTGAGTACATCTTCAATATCCTGGCGAAGTTTTTGCTTTTGCAGATCAGTTAGACTCATTGTCAAGACATCGACATCAATCTTAATCGAAACTAAGCAGCATTACCTTATATATTAACCTAACTTTTCACAGGAAATCACGAAACCTGCGTATCGGGGCGGGTTTAGTCGCATCTAGACGTAACAGAAGAGATAATAGTGAAACCCGCCCCTACATCTTTACACATTATACCTGACTAGCAAGGACATTCGGTCAAAATTATTATATGCCGTGAAAAGTCAGATATATTAACAAAGGTGCGTTACGCAGCGCTAACGCACCCTACGTTAATTATAGGGGCTTCTTGCTCCAATTATAGGGGTTTCTTGCTCCAATTATAGGGGTTTTTTGCTCCCCTCTCCCCTGGTGGGAGAGGGGTTGGGGGAGAGGGGGTTATTACTTAATTTAACACCCATGACAGCTTACCTACGCCCAATTTAACCGAGAACATTCTGTGCAAAATTCGGATAATCCTCTCTAACAACAGCAATAAACAATGACAGATAACCTCGATTATCCAACTCTCGAATTAAGCGAATCACTCGCGTTCGATAATCACCGCCAGGAATCTGATTATAAAAATTCCTGCCAAACATTCCTTCATTTTCCAGGAAAATACTTTTCACCTGATCTTCACTCAACACAGTTTCAACTTCATCCCGTAACGTCTTCTTCAATTCATCAGTCAACTTAACTAACCCCGTACTATTTCCCCATAAACACCCATCAACCGCATTCATATAAATCACCGGAATCGCAAAATCTAGCTGTTCATAACCATTATCCAATGCAATATTAAACCGCGCCTGCTGTACAGCAAAATCCACAGACTTACCCTTAACAATTTCTCCATAAAAATCCTTGACAAAACCACTAACCGTCTGATTCGACACTTGATACTGCATCGCGATAACCACAGGAATCCCTTGCAGCATCAGACGAGACGCCACGCTACTAAACCCATCCGTCTCTGATTGTTTTCCCGTCTCACAGGCTTGTAAGATAACAATTTTAGGACGATGCTGAGTAAATAATCGGCTAAAAAAATCAGCCGTCTTCCAATCCGGTTCCCCAGAATCTCGCACCAATGCCACTTGTCCAACTTCCTTGCCATTTGCTGAGATTAATTGACCATGACCAATAAAATGAAAGATATCCGGTTGATTCTGGCGTAATTCTTTGGCAAGTTTTCGCGATGTCGCTGGATTAATTACGGGTAAAAGTTGAATCTTATCCTGTTGATTAGCCAGCCGAGTTAAATAACCTTGAACCTCCTGATGGTCAACCTGACTCAACTGAGAATCGGCTGTCGGTATAGCCACAACTAAAGCAATTCTCAGAGATTCATTTGCCCCTAACTGAATTGCTGGTTTCTCTTCTATCGTTACGTTATACCGACTCCGAACCAAACTCAAATTCGGATCAGTCGCCAACTGAATCTCTCCCCGTTGATAGCGCTGGGGAAAACGCATCAACTCCCATGGATAGGCGATTAATTCCGGCATTGCCGTTTCATTTATTTCTAGGACAACCTGTAATTGTTGCTGCTTCTGCACAACAATCTCTCGATAAGTTTTCCAGAAATCCTCCCGAAGTTGATTATCAAATAAACACTCAAATAACGCCTCACCGATTCTTCTAATTGAGTCTCCCGTTAACCGAGAGGAATCAGTAAGACAATCTTGAACAGGCTGATTTATCCTATCCAGCCGCAACCTTCCCGCCGCTTCATTCAGAACCTGACACTCTGGACTCCATAATTTAACCCTAACCGACGTTTCATTCGGGACACAAATTTGATAAATTGACTCAGCTTTATCCATGAGGCAGCATAATCTTATTGTCACCAATCCAGGCTTCTTTTTGACCCACCGCAAACTGTTTAGCCGCCCTCGCCTTACTGCCAAATATATCCTTTAAATGACTAGGAAGGGCTTTAATCACATGACTCAACTCTCCATTCAGCCAATCCATCTCCGGTTCAATCCAAACCTGCCCAGTTAACTCAATCGAGTCCCAGCCTTTAGGCACTTTAAAAATAATCCCAAATTTGACAGTTGCTTGATCCTGAAGTTTAGGCTTCTCAATCCGCCAGTAACATTCTGAATTATCATCCCCTTGGGCAATAATATCAAACTTACCCAGTTGATAATTCAACCCATCCAAAACCGTAAACAATTTCAGATTATCTTTACTCCCCACATTTGCTTTTAGCCGATTATAATCCGGAAGCCGTTCAACCTTAGCAAGTTCAGCCGCATCCACCCCCGCACTAACATCCAGATTGGCATCTAAACCCAGATTCATCTCCACACCAATATTGAGAATCGGCTGCCATTTTGCCCCAGGGATAATCCGATGCACAATTGGCGCTTGATTCCCTTGAGAACCAAAAATCAGTTGGCATTCTAACCCCGAAATCTCCACACTGGGTTGGGGGCGAGGATCAACACTGACAACCATCGAATAAAAATCAAACTGATGCATTAATTGGCAAACTTCGTAATCTAATTCAATCCCTTGGGCGGCAAATCCCTGGGCGGTAAGTGGGATTAAGCGACTGCGCGGATCACCAAATATTACGGTGGTTTCTTTAAGGCGTTGAATCGCGGTTTTTCCTCGCGCCCCATCTTGCGCGTCTCCCCCCGCTAAGTTAGCCTCTTTTGAGATTACTTCCTCAAGTAAATCATTTAATAGTTGTTCCGCTTCTTCAAGATTCGGTGGTGTCAGGTTTCGATTCATTATCATCAGTAATTCCTAAGAAACAACAGGTAATCCCGCTAACGCCATAGCAATTTCTTGTTCACTATACTCGCTATCCTGCAATCGTCCCGCGTGATAATCGATATAGGATTGCATATCAAAATGACCATGACCACATAAATTAAATAAAATTGTGCGGCTAATTCCTTCCTCTTTACAACGCAAGGCTTCGTCAATTGCCCCTTTTACCGCATGATTGGCTTCCGGTGCGGGTAAAATCCCCTCAGTACGGGCGAACATTACCCCTGATGCAAAACAACTTAATTGGGAATAGGCGCGGGGTTCAATTAAGCCTAACTCCACCAAATGACTGATGAGAGGACTCATTCCGTGATAGCGTAATCCTCCTGCATGAATTCCTGGCGGCACAAAGGAACTGCCTAATGTGTGCATTTTAACTAAGGGAGTTAGATGCGCCGTATCGCCAAAATCATAGGCGTATTTTCCTTTAGTTAAGGTTGGACAAGCGGTGGGTTCTACGGCGACAAATCGAATCGTTTCCTGTTCACCCCGTAACTTTGCACCGAGAAAGGGAAAGGCAATTCCGGCAAAGTTGCTTCCCCCGCCTGTACAAGTAACAATAATATCGGGATAATCTCCTGCCATGTCTAATTGGGTTTGGGCTTCTAAACCAATCACGGTTTGATGTAAAAGAACATGATTCAGCACACTCCCTAACGCATAGTTGGTGGTTTTATTCCCTAACGCTACCTCCACCGCTTCACCGATCGCAATCCCTAAACTGCCTGTACTCTGGGGATTATCCGCCAGAATTGCGCGTCCGGCTTGAGTTTCATGACTGGGACTCGGGATAACCTTGGCACCATAACTTTCCATTAAAGCGCGGCGATAGGGCTTTTGTTGGGCGCTAACTTTGACCATGTAAACCACAACTTCTAAGTCAAATAATGCCCCCGCAAAGGCTAAGGCTGAACCCCATTGTCCCGCCCCGGTTTCTGTGGTTAAACATTTGATTCCCGCCTCTTTGTTATAGTAGGCTTGAGCAACGGCGGTGTTGGGTTTGTGACTTCCGGCTGGACTCACGCCTTCGTATTTGTAATAGATTTTAGCTGGTGTATCTAGGTGTTTCTCTAAACGTCTGGCGCGATAAAGTGGAGTGGGGCGCCATTGCCGATAAATGGATTGTACAGGTTCAGGTATTTCGATTTCCGGTTCGGTGCTAACTTCTTGTTGAATTAATTCCATCGGGAACAGCGGTTCCAAGCCAGTGGGGGTAATTGGTTGATTTGTAGCGGGATTAAGAACACCGGGTAGAGGTTTGGGTAAATCTGCTTGGATGTTGTACCAAGCTTTGGGCATTTTGTCTTCGGAAAGGGTATATTTAATCTGCATTTTGGTTCGTTTGATGAGAGTTTAATTGCCTCAGAATAGTGAGATTTATTTTATCTTATAGTGTTTCGTTACAGCGGTAACGCCTGTATTAACACACCCTGCTACCGTTAAAGTCCCCCTATTATATCCCCCTTCCGTCCCCCTTAAAAAGGGGGAAGCCAGAGGATGCTTCGCATTTTGTTGCACGGGGGAAGCCAAATGATGCGAGAGCTTTTTGTTCCATGGGGAAGCCAAAGGATGCTTCCCCATATTCCAGACGTGCGATTACACGTCTCACTCTGAATTATTCGCCCCCAAATTGTTGGCGCAATTCTTCTATTTCCGTATCCTCTAACTTGCGAAATAGAGGAGGCGGAACGTCAAAAGAACGACCCGATGCCAAGGCATTAAAATCCACCGCCTGAGTTAATTTTTGCGTTCTTTCTGTATCTGATAACTGCAACGCATCAAAGAGTTTCTCCGCCGTAAACGGAATAAACGGATTCGACGCGATCGCATACAGCCGAATCAGATTAATACAGGTGCGAATCACCAATCCCGCCTCTTCCTTGTCTTGCTTAAACAGCGCCCAGGGTGCACGTTCGTCAATATATTGATTCCCCACTGTCCACAGCGCACATAAGGTTTCGGCGGCTTTGCGAAACTCCAGATTTTGCAGACAATTACTCAGTTTCGCTATCAAACTTTCACAACTTTCCTGCAACCGTTGTTCCGCCTCTCCCGGCGTTCCTCCTTCTGGAATCACTCCTTTAAACCGACTATTGGCAAATTTGAGTATTCGGTTGACAAAATTACCCAGATTGTCTGCCAAGTCTTTGTTTATCTTAATTTGAAATAATTCCCAGGTAAAAGCTGAATCAGCCGATTCTGGAGACATAGCAATTAAGGCATAGCGCCAGTAATCGGCGGGTACAATCTCTAAAGCTTGGTCTGAAAAGATGCCACGTTTGGAACTGGTGGAGAATTTCCCGCCATAATACGTTAACCAATTGAAACCCTTAATATCATCCGCCATTGTCCAAGGTTCCCGCGTTCCCAGAATCATCGCGGGCCACATAATTGTATGGAAGGGTAAATTATCTTTTGCCATGAATTGGACATGGCGAATATCTTGGGCATCATACCACCAGGATTTCCAATCATCCGCGTTAGCCTGTTGACTTGCCCACCCTTTCGTAGCAGAAATATAGCCAATGGGAGCATCAAACCAGACATAAAATACTTTACCCTCAAATCCCGAACGGGGTACAGGCACACCCCAGCTCAAATCGCGGGTAATGCAACGGTCTTGTAATCCTTCATTTAACCATTTCAGGGCAATAGATCTAGTCAGAGTCGTCCACTCTTGCTGATTATCTACCCAGGAACGCACTTCATCACTAAGGGTAGTCAGCTTTAAGAATAAATGTTTAGTGGTGCGAACTTCTAGATTTGTACTGCCTGATACAGCAGAACGAGGCTCAATCAAATCCGTGGGATCTAATACCGAGGTACAATTCTCACACTGATCCCCTCTAGCGCGATCGTATCCGCAATGGGGACAAGTTCCAATAATATATCGGTCGGGTAAGAAACGATTATCTTCATGAGAATAAACCTGACGAATTTCCCGTTCTTCCATGAAGCCATTTTCATCGAGGCGTTGATAGAAATGCTGGGTTAACTCATGGTGATCGGGGGAGGAGGTGCGACCAAAATAGTCGAAAGAAAGTCCAAATCCGCGATAGATTTCGGCTTGCCGTTCGTGTTGTTTTTGACAATAAGTGGCGACATCTAATCCGGCTTCCAATGCGGCTAATTCAGCCGGTGTACCATGTTCATCCGTGGCACATATAAACAGAACCGATTCGCCTTCCTGTCGCAAGAAACGGCTATAGACATCAGCCGGAAGCATAGAACCGACTAAATTTCCCAGGTGTTTAATCCCATTGATATAGGGCAACGCACTTGTAATCAGATACCGCATAAATTTTACTTAGGGTGTGTTAAAGGGTACAGCGTTAGTATCAGCCAAGAACTCAAGTTCTTGGCTAAAAGCTTAAGTCCATTAAAATGGACTAACCTATTTTAAGGTTTGTAGTCAGCGATGTGAGTGTTTAGGGCGAAGACAGCGCAACGATAAACTAGGAGTGATTTAATGTCACGCTCCTTAAGTGAAATGTCGCCAACTTGAACGCCAAGAAATAAAATCGAGCTTACTCGGTCATATCATGTCCGGTCAAACACCCCGAATAAAAACGCCTGAAACCCTTGTTATTACAGCATTGCAATTATGGGTAATCGTCAGGACATGATATCAGTCGTTGAACCCGTTTTAACGGGTTTAAGCTTTAAGCCCGAACTTTAGTTCAGGGCTGACTAGAAACTTTAATTCAGGGCTGACTGGAGCCTGCCATTCACCTTAAGACTATTGTGCGTCAACTTATGCCAGATGTCTTCACAATCCCATCTTCGAGATAGGTTACTCGATCAGCGACATCCAGGATACGGGGGTCATGAGTCACCATCAGTACTGTACACCCTTCTTCCTTTGCCAACCGCCGCAATAATTCAATCACCCGATGTCCACTGGTTGAGTCGAGTGCTGCCGTGGGTTCATCTGCCATAATAATCTTAGGATGACCGGCTAAGGAACGTGCGATCGCGACTCGTTGCTTCTGTCCCCCCGACAAGTTAGCCGGACGTTGATTGGCGTGCATCTCTAATCCAACGTGTTCGAGCAACTCTTGTGCCTGATATCGCGCCTTCGTCCCGCGAATCCCTTTAATATTCAGCACAACTTCTATATTCTCGGCTGCCGTTAGCGCCGGAAACAGGTTAAAATGCTGGAAAATAAAGCCAATATTATTGCGCCGAAAGCGAGCGAGCTTGGCGCTGGACATCTTGGTTATCTCTTCTCCCAGTAGGTAGACATTGCCCAATGAAGGCGTCAGTAGCCCCGCCAGAATAGAGAGGAACGTCGTTTTCCCCGAACCCGATGGTCCCATGAGGATTTGAATATTGCCGCGCTGAATTTGCCAGTCAATCCCTTTGAGTACTTGATAGCGCTGATTGCCGGACTTATATTCCATCGTTACGCTTTCAGCAATGATGGTATCCCATTGCTTCGGTTTGCGATCGCTTGAGCGCAGATCAAGCTGGTTTCGGCTTTTTATAGACACAACCACATTGATATAAGCGACAGTCAGGGTCTATCTGTAAAGAAATATAACATAAATAGCCCAAGTTAAACTCTCTTCAGATAAAGAGCCATGTCTGGATGATAGCGAATCCTGACGGATCAAATCCGTTGCCGGGTGATACTTGTGAGACTGTCAGGGTGTGGCTTGAAAAGGAGGACTGATACCAAATCCGCTTTTGAAAGCTCCTTGAGTTTATCAATTGTTTTCAGAACGATCTCAATTAACGATTGCTATTCATTACTAAATATAAAGTTAAGTAGGTTGCTGCAAATAAACTCAACCCTATTAATTTATGTAAATAACCCTCAAACCCTTACAAAGGACGAATGACAAAGGACGAAGGACGATCCCCACCGTTAACTTTAATTGTCCCCACCTACTTACATCACCGCTTGACTAATTTGAGAATTGTTAATCTTTTTCAATTAGACTTGACGAGCGAGTTAAATCTGATTAAAGTCGGTGATTATGCCATAAATGTGTATTGTGAGTTAGGTTGCCTAGCCAAGTGAATTGCCCATGCCAGACTGTAGTGAGTGGTGTAACACCCAACTGGAAGACCTCGGAGGGGCACCATCCTTGCGTCCAGAGAACCCAATCTAGTTTTGTGTCATGTCAGTAGGGTGGGATTGTTAGCCTAGAAAGAGTGAGTGCGATCGCAGCTTGGCAGATGTGTTAGATCCAATATAGAGATCTGGCAACGAAGCGAGCATTATTAAACGTCCCTTTGAAACCCAACCTCTGCTGGGTTAATGAATCAGCCATGAACAGAGTACATCTTT